>NZ_JBHUEO010000013.1:0-137945 GCF_042680885.1 Siminovitchia sediminis
CCTGAAAGTGGCGGGCATCCGCCAGCTGCTTTTAGGAAAAAAGCCCACAAATGCAAAATCAGGAGGAGAAAAACGATTCGGTTTTCTCCTCCTGATTTATTTTAGGGGCTATTTAGACAGCCCCATCTTTTTTGTTTATAAAAAAATCAGATGTTTTGTCTGAATATGCCGTCTCGTATATCATAAAATCACATGGATATTCCCTGTATCTGTGCATACGTTTTTGAAAAGATCAGGGGGGGAACCGGTATGTTTGTCCAAGTAGTAGATAAGGAGATTTATTTAAAGCTGGTTGACCAAAATGATGCCGCCCGGCTTTTTGAATTGACAGACCGGTCAAGGAAGTATTTGCGCGCATGGCTTCCCTGGCTGGATGATATAAATAGCGTCCATGACACGAGACGTTATATTACAGAGAGCCGGACCAGCTTTACCCAGCATAAAAGCATGAATACAGCTGTGGTTTATAAAGAAAAGGTTGTGGGCATTGCCGGCTTCAATGATTTTGACTGGAGCAACCGCTCGGGATCCGTCGGCTATTGGCTGGATCAGCATTATACAGGTAAAGGGATCATGATGCGTTCCGTCAGAGCACTTGTCCATTACGGCTTTACAGAATTAAAATTAAACAGGATAGAAATTAGGGCGGCAGTGGAAAATTACAGAAGCCGTTCCATTCCGGAGCGTCTTGGTTTTGTGATGGAGGGCCGCATCCGTGAGGCCGAATGGCTGTATGATCATTTTGTAGATCATATCGTTTATGGAATGCTTGCACGAGAATGGAAAATGCCCTCAGCCTGAGCGGACAACATTCAATAGACAGCTAGTTTCAAAGAAGGGGGACCCAGCGATGGAATGGACAAAAGATCAATTTACAATTAGTGACGAACGCAGCCGTTTAGATTTGGACATGGTGTGCCGTCTTCTTTGGGAAACATATTGGGCAGCCGACAGGCCGAGGGAGACGATTGAAAAAAGTATCGAACATTCGGTTTCCTTTGGGTTATACACGGATGGAAGACAAATCGGATATGCACGGGTGATTACTGACACAGTTGTTTTCTCCTGGCTGTTAGATTTTGTCATTGATGTTCCATACAGGGGACATGGCTTGGGGCAGTGGCTCCTGGACTGTATTTTAAATCACCCTGATATTCGAGAAACGAATATGAGCCTGGCCACAAAAGATGCCCACACATTTTATGAAAAATATGGATTTAAGCCAAATGAAACGATGAAAAGAATGAGTACGTTTAAGAAAGCTGTGACTTCATAAGAATTTTTGGGGGTATATCCGTCGGATCTTAATCATAACCCCCAAAAAAAACCGCACCCGTTTAAAGGGATGCGGCTTTTTCCTAGAAGGAGTTTTTTTTGGCTGTAAGAGCCAGTTGAATATATAAGGGTGTCGGGCTCTCGTATGTTTAAAAGGTAAAATCTGCCTCTTTGTTTTCCTGCTCTTCATAGCCCTTCATATATTTGATTCTTCTTTGGGCAGAAGCGGCATTGACCTGCTCGTCGGCGTGGTAAGATGAGCGAACGAGCGGTCCCGCTTCACAGTGACTGAATCCTTTGGATAATGCAATGTCTTTGAGCTCTGCAAATTCGTCCGGGTGGTAATAACGTTCTACCTTCAAATGTTTTTTCGTCGGCTGCAGATACTGGCCAATGGTCATGATGTCCACGTCATGTGCAAGCAGGTCATCCATAGTTTCCAAAATTTCTTCTTTTGTTTCTCCAAGACCGACCATAATGCTTGATTTGGTTGGAGTTTTAGGTGAAATTTCTTTTACGCGTTTTAACAATGTGAGAGACCGGTCATACATGGCCCGTGCACGGACACGGCGGGTTAAGCGCCGGACGGTTTCGATATTATGGTTAAAAATATCAGGAGCACTGGACATTAAGGTGGACAGGCTTTCGTAGTCACCTTTCATGTCAGACGGAAGGATTTCGATCGTACAGCCCGGATTCACTTCCCGGATTCTTCGCACGGTTTCTGCGAAAACTGCTGCACCGCCGTCTTTCAGGTCATCACGGGCTACAGCCGTAACAACCACATGCTGCAGTCCCATAATTTTGACAGATTCTGCTACGCGTGCAGGCTCTCCCCAATCCAATTCAGTGGGAAGGCCCGTTTTTACCGCGCAAAAGCGGCAGCCCCTTGTACACGTATCACCTAAAATCATGAATGTCGCTGTTTTTCGTTCACTCCAGCATTCGTGAATATTCGGGCATCTCGCTTCTTCACAGACCGTGTTTAAGCTTTTTTCCCGCATCAGCTTTTTCAGGCCTGTATAGGACTCATTCGTATTGATCTTGATTTTTAACCAATCTGGCTTTCTAACGTATTCTTCATTTTTTGCCATGAGCCAACACTCTCTTTCGATAATTTATATTCCAATCATCAGACCGGTATTTTGATTCTGCCAGTTCCTGTACCTCGGCCCATTGCTCTTTGGTCAGTTCAAACGGAACAAGTTCCAGGTTCAAAGCTTTTTCGAAGCCGGTTTGAAAAGCTTTTACAGCCATGTCATAGGTAACAGGGCGGCCGGCAGCTTCGTTGATGCTGATCGCTTTATTGGAAAAAACCGAACGTTTTCTTTCCCTTGTCTCTTCATCAGAGAACCGAAATAGATCAAACAGCATTTGTTGATCTATGGTGAATGGAAGAGACCCGTGCTGCAGCAGAACACCTTTTTTCCGAGTTTGGGCATGGCCTGAAATTTTTTTTCCATCCACAAGCATTTCATAATCAGACGGCCTTTCAAAACAGACGGCGGTCCGTTCTACAAAGCGCTCTTTTGGAATCGAGTAGTCTGCCTGAATACCCAATTGGTTAAACCCTTCCATAATCCCCTTGGATAATTCGTAATAGGCTTCCCGGACAGACTGGGATATGTACGGCTTGTCTTCTGAAACAATCACACTGTATGTTAATTCATCGTCATGTAACACGGCGCTTCCGCCTGTTTGGCGGCGAACAAACTGGCAGCCATGCCGCTTGACACCGTCCATATCGATCGTACGGTCTACTTTTTGAAAATGGCCGACGGAAAGGGTTGGCGTGGACCAGCCGTAAAAGCGTAAAACAGGAGGGATTTTCCCTTCACTGTGCCAGTTCAACAATGCTTCATCCATCGCCATATTGACCGCAGCGTCATCGTGGCCTGAGTGCAATAACCCCCATGTATCCTTCATTTGACCAACTCCTTACGGGATTCCGAAAACAACCCAATATTGATTTTATCTTAACGAACCCAAGAACATAAGTAAAGTTAGCCGCTTGGCTGACGGATGGGAGTATAAATCTGGAGCGGACCGCCCATACAGTTAATAACTTTTTCAAAAAGGAGGCATCTGATGTTGAGAAAAATGATCGTACCTGCAGTGCTGTTACTGTTATGGTTAGGCGCGTGCAGTGGAAATCAAGAATCGGCTGATCCGGAAAAACAAGATGAAGCGGCGCCAGTGAGTGCTGAAAAACCCATGAATATACAATTAATCAATACTGAAGGGAAAAAAGTGGGTGAGGCGGAGCTGTCAGAAACCCCGAGGGGCATCGCTATTCATGTGAAAGCGGAAGGACTAGAGCCGGGGAAAAAGGCCATACATATTCACGAAACAGGAAAATGTGAGCCGCCTGATTTTCAATCAGCCGGCAGCCATTTTAACCCTGCGGCAAAGGAGCATGGATTTCACAATCCAAAAGGATACCATGCAGGAGATTTGCCTAATATTGAAATATCATCTGAAGGAACGATTGATACGGTGATTAGAACAGCGGATGTAACATTGGAGCGTGGGAAACCGAATTCGTTATTGGACAAAGACGGCAGTGCCCTTGTCATTCATGCCGGAGCCGATGATTATGTGACCGATCCTGCTGGAAACGCCGGGGATCGGATCGTTTGCGGCGTAATTATGAAAGAAGGAAATTAAACCTGGAAACAACACTCCCCTGCAGGTCATGTATGAGGCCTCATCAAGGGGAGCTTTTTATGTCGTTACTTAAATTACTGTGAAGTACTGGATCAGCAGGAATTCGTTCGCTCAGGAATTGAATGTTTATGGAAGGTTTTTAGGAGAAGGTAAAATGAAAGGTGTACTGGTGTTATCGTTCCAGGTGAGGAAAAGTTGGCGTTGAAAGGTAACGTATCGTCGATCATCGTTCCCGAAATTAGGAGAACCCCGATTGATCTATCGTTATTCGTTCCCGAAGGTAGAACAACCTCGTTAAAAGGGAACGCATCCCTCCAAGTCTTATTTTGTAAAATGATTTTGGCTGGTTGTTTTGTCTATTTTGAATGTATCCCAGTGGGCGGCATGATGCATGATAAGCCCGGAAAGCGAGCCAGGCGTGATAAAACCTGGCTTCTTTCCTCAAATATCATAGCCTGTAGTCAATAGGAATACATCCGGCCGTCAGACATCCGTATGTTCCCCCGCAGCCGCCTATCCCCGAAAAAACCATTCAAATGTAGATGCTCTTCGTACTGTTTTTAACCACCGGACGACTGTACTTTCCTTTTGGCCAAACACTTCGACAGAAGGCCATGAACAGGTGAAAAAAGGAAGACAAGGGCAAAAATCCCTCCGGCTGTTACGGCCATGGCCCCGGCAATAGATACATTAAATGCCACGGCACCAAAGTAACCGATCACAGCACTTAGAGCGCCGATCAGTGCACTGAGCCACAGCATGACGTGCAGTTTATCCGTCAGCAAATAAGCTGTTGCACCGGGTACAATGAGCATGGCCACGACCAAAATGACCCCCACACTGTCAAAGGAAGCCACGGTTGTAAGGGAAACCATCCCCATCATCAAATAATGAATGAGGAGGACCGGAATCCCGATGGCAGCTGCCATCTGCGGGTCAAATGAAGAAATTTTAAATTCTTTATAAAATAAAGTAATGAGCAAGAGATTGAGAGACAATACGAATCCCAGCATCCAGACTGCTTTGGGACCCATATTTATTCCGTTCCAAGTCACCGTATCCCACGGGATAAACGTGATGTCGCCCATGAGAGCGTGATTCACATCCAAGTGAACGTTTCCGGCAAACATGGAGATCAGAATGACCCCGACTGCAAAGAGGGCGGTAAATACTACCCCAATGGCTGCATCGGATTGTACGCCGCTAGAGTGCAAAAGCTGAACAAAGAAGGCTGTCAGCAATCCGACAATCGTTGCCCCGATCAGCATATACACCCCGTTTATCGACTGACTGATAAGAAAAGCCAGCACAATGCCCAGCAAAACGGTATGACTGATGGCGTCTGCGAGCATGGCCATTTTCCGCAATATGAGGAAGCAACCGGTAATTCCGCATGTAATGCCAACCAATGAGCCGGTTAAAATGATCCACGCTTCATAACTCATTTGCAACGTTCCTTTCTTTTATACGTTGGGTACGATACATATATAAGGGTTCACGTCCGTATTGCCTAAGTTTTTCTTGCAGTTTCTCTTTTAACTGAGGGGATATTTTCTCCATATCAAACTGCTTATCTTCCATGTCCGGAAGGGCAAATTCACGTTCATGCATTAAATACACTTCATATAAGCGCTGATTCAATGTATGCTGATAGGCTGATTTGAGCCCGCCCTCTGTCAGAATCACGGATCCTTTTTCATGTTGTTTGATCAGCAGCTCCCGCTTCAGTTGTTTCATAGCCCATTGGAAAAAAACGGTTCCGAACGGCCTGCGCTTCATTAGTTTATCCAAAGGAACATCGCAGCTGTTCGTCTCTTCGTACAGCTCATACAATGATATTAATACGGCTTTTTTTGCCGTTTCTTTTTGGACTTGAATATGGTGCAGCATTTTGGCCAGGAGGCCTCTTCTCGGAGCCAATAACAGTGAGAATAGAAAAATCATCGTCTCTGCTACTACAATGATCGGACCTGTAGCCAATTTTTCGGCCTGTGTGCTGAGCAAGGTTCCGCAGACACCGGAGAACCCTCCCACTGCACCTGAAATGAAGATCATATGGCTGAGACGGTCAGTCCAGTATCTGGCTGCGATGGCAGGGGTGATAAGCATAGCTGACATAAGAACTACACCAACGGCCTGAATGCCGATCACGACAGCGCCGACGATCAGAACCATAAGAAGACCATTCATCCACTTGACCGGCATGCCAATCCCTTGAGCAAATTGCGGATCAAAGCTGAGTAACTTAAACTCCTTAAAAAATAACAATGTGATAAGAAGTAAAACCGCCCCTGTACCTGTAATGAATTGAACATCACTGCCTACGAGAGCCGCTGCCTTTCCAAAAATAAAGTCATTTAAGCCGCTTTTATTGCCTCCGGGAGCCTGCGTGATACGTGTCAGCAAGACAATGCCAAAACCGAAAAATACGGACAGCGTAAGGCCGATCGCCGTATCTTCTTTTATTCTTGACTGTTTGGAAATCAGTTGTATGAAATATGCAGCCAATAATCCGGCCAAGGCTGCGCCGGCCAAGAACAGCGGCATGGATTTTTCTCCATGCAAAATAAAAGCTATACAGACGCCGGGCAATGCCGCATGTGCCATGGCGTCTCCGATCAGGCTTTGCTTTCTTAGCAGTGCAAAACTGCCGAGAACACCGCTTGTAATTCCCAGCAGCATTGTGCCAAACAGTACCCACCGGGTATTGGCGTCTGTCAGCAAGGCGAACCATTCTTGTGCCATGGGGCGTCCCTCCTGTTTTAAGATTGGTTGATGGAAGCCGTGCCTTTTTCCAAAAAAGCCAGTCGGCTTCCGTACGTTTTTTGCAAGTTTTCGACGGTGAAAACCTCTTGGGTCGGGCCTGCTTCCAACAGGCGCTTATTAAGGAGCAATGTCCAATCAAAATACTCCGTCACTGTCTGTAAATCATGATGGACCACAAGGACTGTTTTTCCCTGGTTTTTTAACTCGTTCAAAATGGAAATAATCGCTTTTTCGGTAGCAGCATCTACACCGGCAAATGGTTCATCCATGAAGTAAACAGTGGCATCCTGTGCAAGGGCACGGGCCAGAAATACCCGCTGCTGCTGACCGCCGGACAATTGTCTGATTTGCCGTCCGGCATAGGCAGACATGCCGACTTTTTCCAGGCATTCTTCGGCATAGGCAATATCTTTTTTCGAAGGCCTTTTTATCCATCCTACATGCCCGTATCTTCCCATTAAAACAACGTCCAGCGCGTTCGTGGGGAAATCCCAGTCAACTTCTCCGCGCTGAGGAACATACCCGATTAATTTCCGCTGTTTTGAATAAGGTTTTCCGTAGATTTCCACATGTCCGCTCGCTTTTGGTACAAGCCCGAGAATTGATTTAATCAGTGTGGATTTTCCCGCACCATTCGGACCGATGATACTGATGAGTTTGCCTTCCGGCACTGCAAAGCTTACTTCGATAAGAACCGGTTTTTTATGATAGGCAACTGTGATATTTTCAACTCTCAGCGGTTCCATTCATTGGTACCTCCTTATTTTAAGGACTGTTGAATCGTCCGGATATTATGTTTAAACATGCCAATATACGTTCCCTCTTCAGTTCCTTCTTCTCCCATGGCATCAGAATACAATTCTCCTCCGATCACCACATCGTGGCCTTTTTCTTTGGCCCCTTCCACAACAGCATTGATGGATCTTTCGGAAATAGAACTTTCCACAAACACAGCCTTAATTTCACGCTCCACGAGCAGATTGACAATGTTCTGAACATCTTTAATGCCATATTCAGAGTCGGTGCTTAATCCTTGCAGTCCTTTGACCTCTATGTCATAGGCATTGCCGAAATAATGAAACGCATCATGGGCAGTGACTAATACCCGGCTTTGTTCCGGAATGTCTGCGAGCATCTCCTTGGCCCACTCATCCACTTCCGCCAATTCATTTTTGTAGCTGTCGCCGTTGGCGGCGTACTGATCGGCATGTTCCGGATCGACTTCACTTAACCCTTCAACCACTTCATCAACGGCATATTGCCAAAGCCCGGCGTCAAACCAAATATGCGGGTCATATGCATCTTTGCCCTCTTTAATCAGTTTCTCTTCCGGAACAGCATCGGACACTGCACGGACCGGCTTTTGGTCTTGCATCTTTTCTAGGATCTCTCCCATCTTACCTTCCAGGTGAAGACCATTGTAAAAAATAAGGTCGGCCTCGCTTAATTTCCCGATATCCTGTTGAGTGGCCTGGTATAGGTGAGGATCCGTTCCCGGTCCCATCAGACTGTCAGCTTCCACGTATTCTCCGCCGACATGATTGACAATATCACCGACTTGAGATGTAGTAGATGTCACCTTGATTTTTTTTCCTTCATCCGTTTGAGCCCCTGAGTCAGTTGCTGCTCCCGAGCAGGCAGTTATGACAGAGAAAGTCCATAAAACAGCCAGCCACATCAATAATTTTTTCATCAATAGTCTCCTTTCAAAAAATGGATTGTTGATTTATAAACATTCCTTTGGCAGCAAAAGTTGCCTTAGGCAAATATAGTTTACCTACCGCATAATTAAATCATATGCAAGATAAAGTTTGTCGTCAACAATAAATTTGACCTCACGCAACTTTTTGTTAAAAAAATAAAAAGCTGCCTGAAAAACCGGTGGTTTTTCAAACAGCCTTTGTTTCTATTAATCGGCTTCTTCAAACTTCATCTCAGGAGGCTCTTTCTTAAATCCCTTTGTCATGATCAGAAGGTAAATAAACCCGATGGCAGCCCAGATGGAACCGAGCGTTAACGCGTGGATATCCAAGTTGGTAAACAGCCAGACATTTAAGGCTGTTCCAATGAGAGGCAGCACCAAGTAGAGAATCAGATCCTTCCCGTGCCGTTTTTTCCCTCTCACATAATAATGGCCGATCACTGACAGGTTAACAAACGTAAAGGTGATAAATGCTCCAAAGTTAATAAAAGAAGTCGATGTGGATACATTCATTGCCAAGGCAATTAAACCAATCATCCCAATGACAATGATATTGCCGATGGGTGTACGGAATGAACGGTGTAAAAGTCCGAATAATTTCCTTGGCAGGACATTATCCCTTCCCATTGCAAAGAGAAGACGAGATGCGCTCGCCTGAGCGGAAAGCCCTGATGCAAATTGGGCTGTAATCATTCCGGCAAGGAATATAGCGCTGAACAGATTGCCTCCAATAAACTGGGCAATTTCCAATCCGGCAGTGTCATAATTTTCAAATTGAGTATGATCAGGAAATATTAAATATACAAAGTAGGAAACGATAACAAAAATTGCTCCGCCTATCAAAGCAATGAGAAAGATTGCCCGTGGCAATGTTTTTTCGGGACTGACCGTTTCCTCGGAAAGAGTAGTGACTGCATCAAATCCCAAGAAAGAGTAACAGGCAATGGAAGCTCCTGCCAAGACAAGCGAAAATGCCATATCCTCGTTGAAGAAAGGCGTTGCTGTGAAAAATGTGCCCATGCCTTCACCTTGGGACAAACTGACAACCGATAAAATAATGAATAGGCCGATCACCAAAAACTGAAAAAGCATCATAATAAAGTTGATCGTCGTTGTTACACGTATTCCTATAATGTTAATGGCTGAAGTGATGATAATAAAGGCCAAAATCCAAACCCATGTGTCAATAGCCGGAAAAGCAGCATGTAAATAAACGCTTCCAATCAGCCAAATAACCATTGGCAAAAAGACATAATCGAGTATGACTGCCCAACCAACCATAAAACCCAAGTGTGGATTAATAGATTTCCGTGTAAAAGTATAAGCGGAACCAGAAATTGGGTAGGCCTTTACCATCTGTCCGTAACTGTATGCGGTGAACAGCATGGCCACCATGGCTACGAGATAGGCGGTTGCTACTACACCTCCGGTTTCATCAGCTAGTACACCGTAGATACCGAATACAATCATCGGCGTCATATAGGCAAGGCCGAAGAGCACGACTGGCCAAAGGGTTAAAGTACGTTTTAAAGACTGAGAGCTCTGTTCCAATTTGTACATCCTTTCATCATTAAGCTTGTATATTATTCTATTGCAATAATCATGCCAAAGTAATTTCCGGCTGAAATAAAGGGAAGTGCAGTATGATACAATTATTTTAATGATTTTTTTCATTAAAATAAAATAGGAATCATCAAAAGCGCTTGCATAACACAAGGTAAATGAAATATAATGAATTTATTCATTAATAATGATATTTATCATTGTATTATTTCCCTTGTAAAGGAGGTTAAACCATGTTGGAGTACGCCGTCATTTTTATGAACAAGGAACACCAAATTGTGCGTATCGATGGAGATATGGAGAAGGTATTAGGCTCTTCACTGTCTCTTCAGACAGGAGTTCACCTCTATCAGATTGACTGGGATCGTGTTTTGGAGGACGGTGCTCCCTCTTTGGCCAAGGGAACTCATGTATCAAGACTCCGTTCAGGAGACTGGGTATCCTTTTTTACATTAGATTTTCCTGAAACAAGTAAGAAAATTTCCTATTTCATTATTATTACTCGGTTAACGGCAGGTTTTCAGGGGGAAGACGGAATGCTTGCTCCAGGAACATTAGGGCAAATACCGGCTAAATCCGAATCAATGAAAAAAATCATTGATATTATTCATCGGATCTCAGAAGTGGATTCCACAGTGCTGTTATTAGGTGAAACCGGAGTGGGAAAAACAAGGCTTGCCCGTTATATTCATGAAGTGAGCTCCCGCTCTAAGCAGCCGTTCATTACTGTGAATTGCGGTGCAATCCCTGACAGCCTAATTGAATCTGAATTATTTGGCTATGAACCGGGTGCTTTTACCGGAGGGAGAAGCAAAGGGAAGAAAGGGCTGATAGAATCAGCTGATGGTGGTATTCTGTTTTTAGACGAAATAGCAGAACTGCCTTTTTCTGTGCAGTCCAAGCTGTTGGAAGTATTGCAGGAACACACGTTTCGGAAAGTAGGCGGTACGAAAAGCATAAAGGTGGATATCCGGATTATCGCGGCGACGAATAAGGATTTGCAGCAAATGGTTCTGGATAAGACCTTCCGTGAAGACTTGTATTATCGTCTTCATGTTGTTCCGCTCACCATCCCGCCACTCAGGGAACGCAGAGAGGAGATTATTCCACTGGCCGAGCATTTTGTTCAGAAATTCAACAAGCAATATGGGCGGCAATTCTCTTTGTCTTCACAGGCAAAAGCCCGTCTGTTGGAAGACCCTTGGCGAGGAAATATCCGGGAATTAGAGAATACCATTGAGCGGATGGTTGTAACGCAGTCTGAGGAATTGGGACAAAGCGAAGATCACCCGCCATTCGAAGCGGCAGAACAGCTTCCCCCGCTTAAAGAAGCCAAAAGGAAACTGGAAAAAGACCTGATATTACGTGCATATGAACGATATGGAACCACCTATAAAGCGGCGGAAGTTTTACAGGTGGACCAGTCCACTATTGCAAAGAAAGTGAAGCAGTATCGGGAGGAAGAGAGGTTGAAACCATGAGCACCATCCACATTGCCCTGGCGCAGCTGAGATGTGAATTGGGGAACAAAGAGACGAACCTGTTGCGTATTCTCCAAAGCCTGGAAGAGGCAAGCGATAAAGGAGCGGATTATGTTCTGTTTCCCGAGCTGTATCTAACCGGTTACGTCATGGATCAACAACTGCCGCAGCTGGCTGAACCTGCAGATGGACCAAGTATACAGAAGATCAGAAAAAAAGCCGGGGAATGCCATGTAGGAGCAATTGTCGGTTTTCCGGAACTGGATGGCGATGCCATGTATAATACTGCCTTGTTCATCGGGAAAGATGGGGACATTATCGGGAAATACCGAAAAGTTCATTTGTATCACCGTGAAAAGGACTGGTTTGCTCCAGGGGATTCATTCCCTGTATTTTCACTTCCGGAAGGGGACATCGGTCTGCTGGTTACGTATGATATGGAATTTCCTGAATCAGCGAGGCTTCTGTCGATCAAGGGAGCGCAGCTTTTGCTGGTTTTGGCAGCGAATATGGTGCCTTACCAGCACTTTCAGGATACTTTTATCAAGGCGCGGGCATTGGAAAACCATGTATATACAGCATTGGCGAATATGGTTGGGCTGGACAATGAAAATATTTTCTTTGGAGAAAGCCAGGTCGTCCATCCTGACGGCAGAGAAGTATACAAAGGGACAAATAATGAGGAGGTTCCTGTCATTCCTATTGATTTATCCCATACGAACCCCGAAAAGGAAGTGCTGGATTACCTTCATAATCGCCGTACAGCTGTATATGAAGCAGAAGGGTTCAATAAAAATACGGAGAAGCTTTTTTGATGGCATGAAACTTGCATAATTATGAAGTGAGGAGGGATGATCGTGAAAACGATTAAAGTTTCTGTAGCACAATTAACACCGAAGTTAGGGGACATACAGCATAACCTTCAACTGATTTCGGATGCCATGATCCAGGCGAAGAAAGATCAGGCGGATCTGATCGTGTTCCCCGAATTGTTTTTATCTGGTTATTCCGTTGGTCCGCAATTAGAACAGCTGGCTGAAACCGAAGAGGGCCCGGGCATGACTGAGATCAGAAAGTTAAGCTTGGAGCATGGGCTATACACGGCGGTTAGTTATCCGGAAAAGGGGGAAAATGGCCAATACTATATTTCCTCTGCCCTGATTGATGACAACGGTGAGATACTGGGCATTTATCGGAAAACACATTTGTTTGATGAGGAGAAAAAATATTTTTCACAAGGGTCCGATTTTAAAGTCATTGATACACCTTTGGGTAAAATTGGAATGATGATCTGCTTTGATGTAGAATTTCCGGAAATTGCCCGTGCACTCAAATTGCAGGGAGCGGATTTCATCGTGATCGTCAACGCAAACATGCATCCATATGAACTGCATCACCATCTGTATTCCCGCGCTCGGGCCATGGAAAATGAAATCCCGGTGATCATCTGTAACCGCCTTGGGGTAGAAGGAGATTTAGATTTTTGCGGTGACAGTATGATTATCGATGCTACTGGGGACATCCTTTTGGAAATGAAAGACCATGAGGGTGTAAAAACAGCGGAAATGCCTGTCAACCAAGGGCTTGATCCTAAAATGAACTACGTGGCTAATCGGAGAGCGGAGCTGTATTCTGTACTTTCCAAATCATAGAACGGAAACCCGGCGGTTATGCCGGGCTTTTTTTATTGGGAGGATGTATCAAACGTTTGATTAGACAGGCAGAACTTGATGTAATCTTGTTCCTAATGGATTAGTGGAGCGGGAAATTTTTCAATCAAACGTTTGATTAAGAGGATTTAGCAGGAAAGAGAGTGTAAAGCACGGTTTTAAAATTATAGGAGCATTTGCACGTCTTTCGGACTTTTTAGAAATTCAAGGAGCCTGAATGTCAGGATTTACTGTTACTCCGTCTCTATGAAGTGTTCATCGCTTCGAATGACGAGCATGATCTATTGATTGGTTGTGTAGAGTTGTTCATGACTGCCCACTTTCTGGTTTTATGTTGTATTGGTCGTCTTGGGAGGCTTAAAGAGCCCGATTGAACGGACTGTATTGTATTTCGGTCTTCATGGAGGATCAAAGAAAGCAAATGAACTGTATGGTTTTTGGTCTCCATGGGGGGATGAGGCTCAAAGAGCCCGAATGAACGCGCATCATGTTGTATTGGTCGCCTTGAGAGATGCAAAGAACCAGAATGAATGGAATGTATGTTTTTTCGTTCGTCATGATGATGGGGTCTAAACGAATGAACGGACTATATTGTATTTCAGTCTTCATGGGGGCGCCCAAATGATGTATGTTTAGACACGGATTCCTGATGGTTTCGATTGCCATCCTTGGTATAAAGCTATTTATTTTCCGCAGCTGCCCGTTCATGTCAATCTTTAAACATTTGCTTAACTACAATACTGCTACCCAATCCGCTCCTTTTAATCAATTGTTTGATTAGCCGGCAAAAACGGATAAAATTGCGTTTTTTCGTAACTTGACAATCTGTAAGACAAGCTAACCATACGTTTGAATCCAAACTCTCAAACGAAAATCATGCTTTTCCCTGCATACTGCATATATAATGAAGGGAGGACTTTCTGGAAAGGATATCGGAACAATGAAACAGCAGGATTTTACAACCGGCCCGATCGGGAAGCAGCTTCTTGCTTTTTCGCTGCCTATTTTAGTGACGAATCTTCTTCAAACGTCTTATCAATTCGTGGACAGCCTCTGGGTCGGGAATTTGCTGGGTGCCAATGCGCTGGGTGCAGTGGCGGTATCCAGTACGGTTATTTTTACGGTGTTATCATTTATTATCGGAGTCAATAATGCCACGCTGACCATTCTTTCCCAACTGAAAGGAAAAGACGATGATGCCAGTCTAAGGAGCTTTGTCAACGCCTTTGTTGTGATTTTAAGCGGCATGGCCATTGCCCTGGGTGCAGCAGGATTTATTTTTGCAATAGATATTTTACAGTTCCTGGGGACACCTCCGTCAATGATTGCGGACGCGGTCCGTTATTTGCAGATTAATTTTCTGGGAATTTTATTTCTATTTGGCTATAACTTTATTTCTACTGTGTTCCGGGCGCTGGGCAACAGCAGGACGCCTGTCCGCTTTGTTTTAATGGCTGTTATTTTAAATGCAGTACTGGACCCGCTGTTCATTCATGTATTTGACTGGGGCATTGATGGGGCCGCATATGCGACGGTCACGGCTCAAGGGACAGCATTCTTCTACGGTCTGATTGTCAGCATCCGCTACAGGCAGATTCCGTTTACCCTGCCCAAGCTTCCAAAGAAAGAGGAAGTCTCCATTATTTTAAAACAAGGGATTCCTTCCGGAATGCAAATGATGGTGATTTCTGCAGGAATGGCCGCCATTATGAGTGTGGTTACTTCATTTGGACCCGATGCTGTGGCGGGATACGGTGCGGCGCAACGGCTGGACAGCATAATTATGTTGCCGGCACACGCATTGGGAACGGCAGTCAATAGTATGGCAGGGCAAAACATTGCCATCAAGCAATGGGACCGTGTTAAGAAAATTACAACGTATGCGCTGCTGCTAAACTTGGCGGCCATGCTGCTGGCAGCCGTCATTATCTTTCTTTTTGCCAAATGGGGAATCCGGATGTTCATTTCCGACGAGGGGGCAGT
The DNA here is from genome assembly GCF_042680885.1 of Siminovitchia sediminis. NCBI lineage: Bacteria > Bacillati > Bacillota > Bacilli > Caryophanales > Bacillaceae > Siminovitchia > Siminovitchia sediminis. The sequence continues at coordinate 15,108 of NZ_JBHUEO010000013.1, forward strand.
GGCATTTGGAACGGAATATGTAAAAATCATTGCCTTCTTCTATCCGTTTCTGGGGCTGAATTTTGTATGGAATGGTGTTGTCCGGGCTGCGGGCGCCATGTTCCAGGTACTCCTATTGAATATTGCGTCTTTCTGGGTGCTGAGATTTCCCCTTACTGCCCTTTTTGCCAAATGGCTGGGGGAAAAAGGAATCGGTGTTGGGATTGCTTCCAGTTTTGTCATCAGCAGTCTGTTAGCCTATGCTTATTACCGCTTTGGGAAATGGAGGGAAAAGGAGCTGTTTAAAGAACAAGCTTAATCGTCTGTTAAAAAATAGATTTTGTAATAGGTTGTTTTCAAAAGGTATGGAACATTGTATGATGTAACTATATTGTCAATATCGCCCGGGCTTGAACTTGAGTCCGGGCAGTCTTATATAAAATAAAGACGAATCATAACTGGAGGCGCAAAGAATGAGAGCATCAGTCATGGAAACGCGAGTGGAGAAGGATTTTTTGGGATCAAAAGAAGTGCCTGTCAATGCTTACTACGGGATTCAAACGATCCGGGCCGTTGAGAATTTCCCTATTACAGGTAATAAACTTCACAAAGATTTAATTAAAGCGCTGGCCATTGTAAAAAAAGCGGCCGCTTTAGCCAACACCGAAATAGGCATGCTTCCCGGAGAAATCGGACAGGTGATTGTGGAAGCAGCCCAGGAAGTGATTGAAGGGAAGATGCATGACCAATTTATCGTAGATCCTATCCAGGGCGGCGCTGGCACATCTATGAATATGAATGCCAATGAAGTAATCGCAAACCGGGCTCTTGAATTACTCGGTAAACCAAAAGGGGACTATGCAACCATCAGTCCGAACACTCATGTGAATATGGCGCAATCAACGAATGATACCGTTCCGACTGCCATTCATGTGGCGGTTTTACATGTGCTGGATGGACTGCTGGAAGTCATGGAGGACATGAAGGCTGTTTTTCAAGAGAAGCAAAAGGAATTTGATCATGTAATTAAAATGGGGAGAACCCACCTGCAGGACGCGGTTCCCATCCGGCTTGGCCAGGAGTTCGGTGCGTACAGCCGCGTCATTGAAAGGGATATCAAGCGTATCAGAAGATCTAAAGAGGGACTGTACGAAGTAAACTTGGGAGCAACAGCCGTAGGGACCGGATTGAACGCGGATCCAAAATATATTGAGCTGGCTGTGGACTATTTGCGGGAGATCAGCGGCCTGCCGGTGAAAGCAGCGGAAAACCTCGTGGATGCCACGCAAAATACCGATGCCTATACAGAAGTGTCGGCGGCCTTGAAGATTTGCATGACGAACATGTCCAAAATTGCGAACGATCTGAGATTTATGGCTTCGGGACCAAAAGCAGGTCTGGCAGAAATCAACCTTCCGGCAAGACAGCCGGGCTCGTCGATCATGCCCGGAAAAGTGAATCCGGTGATGGCTGAGCTGATTAATCAGGTGGCATTTCAAGTCATTGGAAATGACCAGACGATCAGCCTTGCTTCTGAAGCGGGACAATTTGAATTGAATGTCATGGGACCTGTACTTGTGTATAACTTGCTGGATTCCATCACCGTCATGACCAACGGTTTTAAAGTATTTACAGAATACTGTGTATCCGGGATTACAGCGAATGAGGACAAGATGAAACACTATGTAGAATCGAGCGTTGGTATAATCACAGCAGTGAATCCGCATATCGGGTACGAAGCTGCCGCTGCCATCGCCAGAGAGGCCCTTCAAACCGGGCGTTCCGTCAGAGAACTGTGTCTCGAACTCGGAATCCTTACAGAAGAACAGCTGGACAACATACTGGATCCATTTGAAATGACAAACCCGGGCATTGCAGGTAAATAAAGTTTTTTCAACAGATGCCTGTGGTCACGCCCCGGAATTTACCGAAAAGAGAATGAGGGACCCTCGCACGAGCGGGGGTTTTTTTTTAAAAGGAAAAATGGAGTTTTGGGGATAGCCGCATGTAAGATGATCCAATCATCCACAGTTATGGATCATCCTTGCCCACAAATTGTGGAAAAGAGGGATCACCGTCATCATTGTCCACAGATGCTACAAGTTTATGGGATTTTTTAATAATAAATGATTCACATTTTAAGTGATAAGAAGTGGAAATAAATCACATTATCCACAAAGTTATCCACTATTGGGCATAAGTAAAGGACGGAGCACCAGGCCCGTCCTTCTTCATTAATCTATTAAGAAACCAACTTTTCCAAACTGCTCTGCTTCCTCCAGACGATTGAAGGCAATTTCATACTTGCTCATCGGAAAAATTGCTTCAATTTCCGGTTTGATCTGATGTTTTTCCATAAATTCTATGACGTCTTTAAATTCTTCAGCACTTCCCATCGTGGAGCCAAGCAAATTGAATTGGCCATAGAAGAAGCTGCGGATATCGATTTGAACTTCATCGCCGGCCGAAGCGCCGAAAGTGACAATCGTACCGCCGGGACGAAGCTGATGAAGAGATTTATTGAAAGTGGCTGCGCCGACTGATTCAATCACCAAGTCTACTTTTTCGCCGCCTAATTGTTCATCCCAGTCGCCATTGCTGTCAATTGCTTTATCTGCGCCCAATTCAAGGGCTCTCCGCCGCTTTTCCTCGGACCGCGAAGTCACATAGACTGTAGCGCCGGCTGCTTTGGCAAATTGTAAAATAAAAGTGATCACGCCGCTTCCAACTCCGGGAAGGAGTACAGTTTGTCCGGCCTGGATCTTACCTCTTGTGAAAAGAGCGCGATAACCCGTCAATGCAGCTAGGCCAAATACGCCTGCTTCTTCCCACATTAAATGCTTAGGTCGTGCCACAGCATTTTCGGCGGGCAAAACAATATATTCGGCGAATGTTCCATGGCCTGGAAGTCCCACAATATCGAAACCTTCAGGAGGAGCGTCACTATTTTCTTTCCATCCTAATCCCGGGTTAATTACGACTTCGTCTCCTGCCCTAACATGAGTAACACCTTCACCGACTGCATCCACAATCCCTGCTCCATCGGATCCAACAATCAAGGGCGGGTCTGTAGGCTTATGGCGTTCGTTGACCACAAATAGATCCCTGTGATTTAAACCGGCTGTTTTTAATTTAATTCGTACTTCTCCGGGACCCGGTTCTCCTATTTCCATCTCGCGTACGGACAAACCATCTATGCCTGCTGCACCTTCATGTACAATCGCTTTCAACAAAATCCCCCCATTTTGTATAAAATTCTAACCTTTCTCATAGTCTATCATACGGATACTGATTACGTGGTACAGGGACTTGAATTTCATATATTTCAACTTTTATAAAATTTTATTGACTGCAGCCCGGCTGTCCGATTAACTGGAGTTACCAGATACAGATGAAAATTTTAAAGAGGGGGACAATCGGTTGGGAGACTTGGGGCAGTTTGGAAAACCCGCAGGGGCTGTTGGAAAGTTTTTTGGCTGGACGATGGATCTATATAATAAGGCAGAGCATGTTGAAACAATAAAACATCTTAATGTCCAGCCGGATGATCAAGTGCTGGAAATTGGTTACGGGACAGGCCAGGCGACGAATTTGGCAGCAGAAAAAATTCAAGATGGAAAAATTTTTGGCGTCGATCATTCGAGCACAATGTTTGAAGTGGCTTCCAGGAGAAACAAGACATGGATTCATCAAGGAACTGTCGATCTTCGAGTAGGTGATGGAGGGAAATTGGATTTCCCCGACGAATTTTTTGATAAGGTTTACAGTATCCACTGCATTTATTTTTGGGATCATCCCGAATCAAATATAAAAGAGATTTATAGAGTGTTAAAGAAGAAGGGGACAGCGGCCATAACGATTCGGACAGGAAAAGGGGAGATCTACCAAAAGTATACAGATACAAGAATAAAGAAATGGCTGGAAAACTGCGGATTTACACATGTGATGATCAACAGGTACGGAAAGAAAAAGCACAAGGCTTCTGTCATTTTGGGCGTAAAGTAATCGAAACAGTGAAACCTTCAACGAACGAGTTCGTATCAATTGTTAAAAGGGAGGAAGAACATATGGAAAAGGAAGACTCAACCCTGCAGTTGTTGAATGAATTGAAAGAGCTGAAGGCAAGGGAAGAAACAAATACAGAATTACTAAAAGAAATAAAAGAAATGAGAACAAAAATGGAAAAACTTGAGCAAGATATCGAGGATATTAAATTTTTTACGCCAAAGCCCGTCGTTACTCCGGCAATGGTCGGTCAGGTAGGCGGAATTATTTTGGGGGCGCTTGTCATCATTGGAATTTTTTGGCTATAGTCTTTTAATATGGAACGTGCAGAACATTGTACGTTTTTTCTTTTTTAATAAAAAAGCCGGAGGAATATACATCGCCAGTGTTGTTTAAAAGTAACTTGCTCATCAGAGAAATGGAGGATGTGATAGAGCAGGAGCAGCTTTATTCTGGAAAAAGCCCCCGCTGCTTGCTTTAACACTCCAGTCAAGGTGTTCACCCCAACGCCCGCTCCACCCTATACAGACTTAAGTCCATCAGCGGCTCCTCTCCCAGTGCCAGCCGCGCAAGCTCGGATCCCAGATAAGGGCCAGCGGTCAGGCCGGTTGCCCCCAATCCGTTTCCGATCCAAATATTTTCAAAGCCGGGCAGCTCTCCTGCCACCGGAGTGGATTCAGGAGTATAGGGGCGGAAGCCAACCTTTGTTTCCAAGATTGTGCTATCCGCAAGTCCGGGAGCCACGCTCAAGGCTTTTTCCAATATTTCATGCACTCCACCGGCTGTAACGCGCAGATCAAAATGAGTGAAGTTTTCATAGGTGGCGCCGGCTACAATTCTTCCATCTTCAAAAGGAACGATGTACTGGCTCCCTGGAGGCATGATCACGGGCCAGTTGTCTGTCCTGGTTTCGGGCAGTTCCATATGGACGATCTGGGCTTTCAAATCTTTTGAACGAAAGTCTACTCCAATGGATTGCATCAGCTCTTGAATCCAGGCCCCCGCCGTAATGACGGCTTTGTCAGCTTTATAAAAGTTGCCATTGGCCTCTGCGCCGGCCACTTTTTTTCCTTCCAATACAAGCCTCGCATCACCGTACACGACCTTTGCTCCCAAACGTTTCGCTGAACGCAATAGAGCATCCCTTAATGCATGTCCTTGAATGCGGGCAGCCCCGCTTACATACACGGCGCCGTATTCTTCTGCCAAAGGGGGAAACAGTGAACGTGTTTCGATCGGGTCCAACAATCGGATTTCACCGATTTCAGGGGCCTCTTCCCGTCTGGTCACCGCCCTTTCCTTCATCTCGAGCAATTTTTCCCGGTCGGTATGCAGGCTGATGGCGCCGGCTCTGACATAGCCGGTTTGGATTTCCCCGGCCTCTTCCAATTCGGAAATCAGTCCAGGGTAAAAAGCTGCCCCTGTTTTTACCAGCTTATACCAGGCTTTGTTCCTCCTTTGTGACAGCCAGGGGCATACAATCCCGGCAGCCGCCTCTGTTGCCTGTCCTTGGTCTTTACGGTCAATGACCGTTACCTCCGCTCCCGTCTTTGCCAGATGATAGGCGGTTGATGCACCAAAAATTCCGGCACCGATGACAATATATTGATCCATGGTTTACATCCTTTTCAATCTCTTTATGAATAGGTTTTTACAAAAAAACCTTTTGCTTCAGACCATTCTGCATACAGAATATGATCAATGCTGGAATATCCTTCTTTCTGCAGCTGTTTGTGGAGCCAGTCTTTGGATTTTCCAATAAATTTAAGCATGTCTTCCTCTATTTTGCCTTCATCCACCAGCAGTATTGTCGGATCCTCATCGTAAACCTTCAACTTCAATATCTCTGCTGTAGGAGGTTCAAAGTCTGCATATTTTTTAATGCTGATGTTCCCGCTGGTTTCAAGATAGATATCACGCACTTCTTCCAGGGAAAAAATTCCCTTTTGCCGAAGCATCGTGCGAAGCTGTTCCATCTCGATATGGTTTTTCTTCATTTTATTGAGGTCCAGTTTACCATTTTTCATCAGTCTGGATGAACTGCCCTTTAGCAACTTTCTCAGCTTCTCATTTTTCATGACAAGCACCTCTACTGTATAAATTAACACAGCCCAAACCACAATGCCAAACAGCATTTGCCAAACCGGCGTTTTATGCTCATAAATGGTTTCTTCCAAGAGCGCTCCTAAAATAAGAGCATAAATAAAGTCGAATGGAGTAAATTGTCCCATCTCTTTCTTTCCGAGAAGCCTGGTCACCACAAGAAGAGCGCCAAGCCCAATAATTAATTTAAGGGTAATTTGCAAATAATCCATTGTTTTTTATCACCTCTATGTTCCCTATACCACAGGGAAGCGGTGAGTAAGCATTTAAGAGGTATGAGAAAAACTTGGGTGGATGGCAGAAAAGCCACCCCCAACAGTCTGTGGGATAAATATTATGGATCAATGTAACTGCCCTATCTTTAGTTTTACATCAAACTATTTAAGGTTGTTTTTTAACTTTTGGCCAGCTGATTAAAGACAGCTGACCTTTAAAGCTTAACTGGCTTAAGACAGTCATTATGGGATACAGGGTTCTGAAAAAAAACTGTAACTCTCGATTAACGGGCGCTAATTTAGAATTAGGTATAGATTAACTTTTTGTCAAATATGTATATAAAAGTACTTAAAATCTATCCGCGTAGGATGGTGATATTATGGACATGGAAAATACACCTTCCAGAAATAAGCCTGTTGATAAGAAAGATGAACAACTCGAACAATACCGTCATAAAAATACAGGTCCCGGCAAGAAGATGACCGATGACCATGGTACAAGAGTTTCTAATAGCCGAACAACATTAAGAGCAGGAAAACGAGGACCAACACTATTACAAGACTTTCATTATTATAAAAAACAGACGCACTTTGATCGCGAAAGAATACCGGAGAAAGTTGTTCATGCAAGAGGGTTTAATGTGTATGGAGATTTTGAGGCCTATAAACCAATGAAACATGTGACACGAGCTCATTTCCTTGGTAAGGCAGGACGTAAAACTCCCGTAAATGTTCGATTTTCTACTTTCCAAGGAAGTAAAGGATCGAAAGACACAGCTGTAGATATCCGAGGGTTTGCTACAAAGTTTTACACGCAAGAAGGAAATTACGATATGTTATCACTCCAATTTCCTGTCTTTATTGTTGCCGATGGAATGAAATTTATGGATGTCGTTCATGCAGCAAAACCAAACCCGCGCGATGAAATTCCGCAGGCCACGACGGCACATGATAACTTTTGGGACTATGTCGCAAACAACCAGGAAAGCGCCCATATGGTGATGTGGCTGATGTCCATGAGGGGCCGTCCCAGAAGTTGGCGGATGATGGCAGGCTGGCCCATTAATACATTTTGGTTTGTGAATGAACGAGGAAAAGGTACTTTCGTCCGGTTTAAATGGATTCCTAAACTAGGTGTTCATTCTTTGCTGCTTGATGAAGCCAATGTGATCGGAGGGGTTGATCCCGACTTCCATCGCCGAGATATAATTGAAGCGATTCAAAAAGGTGCCTACCCTGAATATGAACTTGGCATCCAGCTGATTAGTCAGGAAGATGAATTTAAGTATGATTTTGATGTCTTAGATAATACGAAACTTTGGCCGGAAGAAATCGTCCCTCTTGAAGTTATCGGTAAGATGACGCTAAATCGGCTTATTGATAATTTCTTTGCCGAGGGAGAACAATCTGCCTTTGACCCTGCGAATGTAGTTCCAGGAATCGACTTCACGAATGACCCTGTTTTACAGGCCAGGGCGATTGCGTATCGGGATACCGAATTGCACCGTCATCATTCTGCTAATTTTGAAGAACTACCCGTAAATAAACCGATTGTCAAAACAAATTATAACTTGAGAGACAGTTATCTGAGGTACCGGATTGATGTGGATTCCGTACATTTTCATAACAATTCATTAGCTGGAAACACACCTGCCGAAGCAACTCCGGAAGAAGGAGGCTATGTCCATTTACCAGAGGAAGTGGACGGCCACATTACAAGAGAAATCCCAAGTGACTCCTTTACGGACTTTTTTTCACAGCCAAGAATGTTTTGGAACAGTTTATCATCCATTGAGAGAGAAGACCTTACAGAATGTCTTCTTTATCATCTTCAGTATGTTAAAAGTAAATCGGTCAGACAGCAAAATGTTGATATGTGGGCAAATGTAGATATACGTTTGGCAACTGTTTTAGCAGAGAAATTAGGGGTAAATCCGCCTAAAGGACCGCATGTACCTGTTGATGCAAGCTACCCATCCCTTAGCCAGTTAAATACACCGCATTCAGCTGCTACACAAAAAGTGGGGGTTCTAATTGGTAATCGCTTTAATGGCAGCGAAGTAAAAAATACTTTAAATTCCTTAGAACAAAGCGGGGTATTTATGGATATTATAGGCGAACAACTTGGCTTTGTTACCGGATTAGACGGAACTGAAATAGAGGTAAACGAAACGTTTCTTACTAAATATTCCGTTCTTTACGATGCACTTTACGTGGTTGGCGGAAAAGCTCAGAATCAAGCCAAATTCATGCAAGACATACGGGAATTTGTTTATGAGGCCTATAAACACTTTAAACCAATTGGTGTTGCAACCACTGGGCAATCTTTTATAAGAACGTCTAAAAATAATAACCTGGAGGGCGTTGTTTTTTCGGAAAATAACCCTAATTTCGAAAAGGATTTTATCACTGCCATTAGTACACATCGTTTTTGGAATAGAATGTAGTTTATTGATTTTTGGTAACTTAAAGGGATACGAAAACGAGTTGAATGAAATTACAAAGGGTTAGATTAAATGAAGTGATTTTATATTATAAGCTGGTTGACCTATCGCTTTTAATATAAAATAAGTATCAAACCTAACCTTTTTTAGGAAAGGAGCGAGTTAGGGTTAAGGAAGCCCCAATCTGCCTACAGAAAATGGGCGAATCGGAGAAAGGCAGAAATAACAACAAGGGTTTGCAGGAAAGGGGAGGGCTTAACGGATCTCAGAAAAGACAATTCCGTTGTTCCTAACCCAATAAAAATCAATTAAATTTTATCCACTTTCCTATGAAACGTACACATCCAGTGTACCCACAGCAAATGTTTTTCGGACATAATCTTTAGATAAAATCTGAAGGTGAAAGCAATAATTGTTCCCAGTCCAAGCCCCCTGCATGTTTAAATCGATTCAAAAAGCAGTAGAAAAAAGCCCAAGAGAAAACGATAAAAAAGTTCCTCTTAGGGCTTTTATCCTTTCGTAACACAGCAAAGCTATGAGTTTTCCCTTGGTATTAATTTCGGTAAATTAATCAAGTTTGGATACTTAACGAAATATCTAGCCTAGTTTACATACTTTCCATAATCAGGTTTAGCGATTTCATCAAAGTTTTCAACTAACCTTTGAAGATTATCTGTTAGTATCTCACCCGTCATTGGTAGTCCATGACCAGTAACAGCTACAGTTGGTTTTAACGAAGCCAAAGTTTTAACCGAATCTTTTGCTGCATTCCAGTCTGTTGTTAAATACCTTGGAGGTCCACTAATTTCCTGCTCTTGGGTTAAAACTTTATAGAGATATTCTTGTTTAACCGTAACAAAAGCATCCCCTGCGATTAAAGCCCTGTCTCTTTCTCTAAACAATGAAACATGCCCAGGAGAATGTCCAGGAGTATGAATCCACTTAAATCCTGCCATATGAGGTACCGTTCCATCGGCGGGAAACGGTTTGATGTTCGTTCCCAAATCAATTGGTTCGTTCGGGAACATGGGTGACATCTTTGCTACCATACCACCTTCAACCGTTGGATCCGGCTCTGGGTAACTCATTTTTCCTGTTAAAAAAGGAAGCTCTAACTCATGAGCATAAACAGGAATATTCCAGTGTTTCACTAATTCAACCACAGCTCCAACATGATCAAAATGACCGTGAGTTAAAATGATTGCCTTAGGCTTACTGTTTTGTCCAAATCGGTTCTCAATAGCTGAGATAATTTCCTGCGCGGACTCAGGCATTCCCGCATCAACCAATACAAAATCTTTTGTATTTGGGTCCCCTACCAAGTGAATATTAACGATTTGTACAGTATGACAGAAAATGTCTGGCAGTACCTCAATACCCACGCCGCTTCCAACCGAAGTTGTAGGAATGTACTTATAATCACTGCCATAATTCATTTGTTTGTCCATAAAGTTACCTCCATATAGTGAAATACATAGTTAGTTTTCCTTATAATGAATACATTATTTTCTTTTTAAAAGGTAATTTTTGGACATTTAAGAAATGGATACGTTATTTTGAAAGTCAGTTGTATTTTAGTAAAAAACAGGTAGTTACCAATCAAAGGTATTAGCCTGTGACTTGCCGCCTAACAGGCTGCTTTTACTGAAATTCGGATATGTGCTCAAGAGTTAAAAACCTCAGCATGATTAGTTCGATAACTCAACGGATTTGTACTCTCCCAGGCATACCCCATTTGAAATAGTAATTGTTCAGAAAAATGTTTTCCAATCAATTGCATACCTGCAGGAAGTCCCTTAGAATCGAGTCCCATTGGAACACATAAGCTCGGTATTCCTGTTAAATTGGCAGGGACAGTAAATGGCAAACCGTTTCTTACGACTTCCAAATTTTGACTAACCCAATTCTTACTGAATGCGGGAGTCGTGATAGGGGTAGTTGGGCCTAATATGGTATCAACATCCTTAAAGGCTTCATTAAATGCCTTTGTTAGCCTTCTTCGGGCTTGCTGGGCTCTGAGGTATTTTGGTGTAGGCAGCAATGAACCGGATAAAAGGAGAGCCCGACTGTCAGCTGCATAATCCTGTAAATGAGTCTGTAGCCATTGTTGATGAATGGTGGCACCTTCTCCTGTTGCAGTCGCGTAGCCAGAAAATGTTGCCAAAGATAATTCTGGCATCACTATTTCTCTTACTTCTGCTCCCAAAGCCTTTAGGGTTGATATCGCATGGGTAAAGAGTTTTTCTATATCTGGTTCTAATCCCTCTAAATAGTAAGTAGGAATACCAATTTTTAAACCTCTGATCCCTTTACCTAGATTAGCGGTGTAATCTTTAAAAGGTACATTCAGGCTTAGAGGGTCTTTGGGGTCATAGCCTGCCATGGAGTTAAGCATTAACGCCAAATCCGAAACTGACCGTGCGAATGGGCCTCCATCATCCATGGAAAGGGTTGTCGGGACAATCCCATAGGTACTAACAAGCCCAATTGTAGGCTTTAATCCGTAAACGCCACACATAGCCGCAGGTATCCGATTAGAACCCCACGTATCGGTTCCAGTTGCAAGCGTTGCCATACCCGCGGCTAACGCGGCGGCACTGCCACTGCTTGATCCACCTGTCATATAATGCGTGTTCCAAGGGTTTCGTACAGCACCATAAGTCGGGTTAATCCCGGTTGAACCAAGCCCAAGTTGATGCATGTTTAGCTTTCCTAACATAATTCCGCCGGATCCTAATAGTTTTTTTACTGTTGTTGCCGTTTTATTGGGGATATAATTTGCAAAAATCTTTTCCCCAGAAGTAGTCCGAATCCCTTTTGTTTCAAAATTGTCTTTGATGCCGATTGGTATCCCGTGGAGAGGTCCCTTATATTGACCCTGCATAATGCTGTTTTCTGCTTCTTTTGCCTGCTTGAGGGCTAACTCATTTAGTTTTGTAATATACGAATTTATGATAGGATCGATTTTCTCCATCCGGTTTAATAGATGTTTTGTTAATTCTACAGGGGACAGCTGCCTTGTTTGTATGAGTGGCGATAGTTCTGTTGCTGGTAAGTACGCTAAATCAGTCATGGCACCAACAACTCCTTATCAAAAATGGTTATGGGGTTTTCAAAGTTAAGACTTGGAAGTTTTTTTAGCGGTGCTTCCGCCTGATTGATTATAGAGAGTATGTTATAAATATGGTGTATTTCATTTTCGTTAACAGGTATTCCTTGTAAATATAATCCTTGAGCCAAATAACTTTTATAATCCACTACATTTTTCCTCCTGATGTATTATTCGGATTGACTTTTCTCTCAGTCTGGGTAAGTAGATGTAACCACTATATGCCGTTGTTATAAGAAAGTTCCGGAAAATATGCTGTTAAATATCTCGTTGGGGGTTATCATAGACAAACTGCATCGGTTCTTTTGATTTTTAGTTAGAAACCGTGTGTAGCAAAGTCATTTGAAGGGAAAAGAGACATATGAAGAGGTGATTGCATAAAAAGGTTGGGGAATCAGCTTATATAGGGATTGAACTTGGGCATTATAGGCTATTATCTTTCTTTATCACTTGGTTATTATTAAGCAAAATACAGGCAGAAAATTGGAAATATAAACGGAGTGCTTATTCTACCCCTATATTTCCGCAAGCTTTCATCTAGCCCAAAATATCAATAATCAGTCCAATCATTCGTCGTTTGAAATGCTTTGAATAAGTGAGTACTTAAGAGGAAATTGAACAAATCTGAGTGTATGTGGCATATAAATAGCGGTTTCATTTGGAAATTTTGGGTTTACATTCATTTATGAATAACCAGGGCTTTATGTGGAAAGGTGACCATGATAGGCCCCTATGCCAGGCAAGCTATGAGTTTGCCGTGCTGACCATAGAAGCCTCATGATACATATGCATAAAAATACACAGATAATCTGGTTTTCTTAATTACATTTCATACAAAAGTTCATTGCTAAATTCAATCTGAGAAGTTTAGTTTAAAGCACTCTTGGCTCGTTCTGTTTACTTAGTCATCCTTCCGGTCTACTTCTTTCCCAATGATTTTCCCGCTGTTTGCATCTATTTTGATTTCCACTTCATTTTTTCCAGTTTTAATTTCAATCTCATAGTGACCATCATCATATTCAGCCTCTTTCACTTCTCCGGGTGTATCTTTCAAGGCTGTTTCTACTGCTTCTTCAAGGGAAATGAAGGAATTGTTACTTGCAGGATGATCATTTTCATCATCGTCCTCTTTGTCTGCCTCCAAAATTTCACCTGTCACCGCATGGATGTCCAAATCGATCTCACCTTGGTCCTCCAGCACTAATTCTATCTCGTAAACGTAATGGCCATCGTCCTTTTCCAGTTCAATTTCTTTTAGTTTGCCTCCAAATTGGTTCAATGCGATTTTCTTTGCTTCTTCATCTGTAATAAAGTTTGCTTTTTTTGCTGCATGAGTATGATCTGATTTTGAAGCTGCACCTACTCCGATGGCTCCGCCTAAAACAATCAATCCCGCAATCGTTCCAGTCAACAATTTTCTTTTCATCATGGTTGCTGTCCCTCCTCTTTGTTCTAATTTCATCTTACTTACTGAATATGAGGGATTTCTGATAAGAAAATGAGAAATTGATGAGAAAGAGGCCATTGCATATACATGCAGAGAAATCACAAAGCGGGAATGTGTTAATTTGACGGCAGAACTCTCAATCTGATCAAATCCGGCTTTCAGTGATGAATAGATTAGTCTTCTACAGTTCAAAAGCAGATCGGAACATGATCGGGCGAGAAAAGCGTAATTTACTTACTTTTTCTCGCCTGAACCATTCATTTCACACTAAAAACTTTTGAACTGAAAGTACCTCCCTAAATTATTTCTTCTTTACCGGCCATTCCCGAAACGTAAACGGTATACCGATCATCCTTGCCGTCAGTTCATCGTAGGAAACCAGGTCCTTTCGGGAGAGTTCATCTAATGATCGCTTTCCCATGGCGCGCAGAGCTTCTTTCATTTCCTCTATGCTGGCGGTCAGGAATTTTTCTGCAGAACGGGTTCCTTCCTCCACCTTGAATTGATTGATGTGTTTTCCTTCATGCCAGACGATTTGGGTCGGCGGTTCGAAGGGGAGGGCGCGTGTAACCTGAGTATGGGAAACGGCATATAACATGACCGATCCTAAGTAGACTGCGTCAGCTCCGAGTGCCAATACTTTTAAAAAGTGTCCCGGTACCATGAGCCCTCCTGAGACAATCAAACTGACCCGTCCTTTCATCTTTCTTTTTGTCAGGTGGTTTGCTGCCCTTACGACCGCATGCAAAGTTGGAATACCAAAATCATCGGCCATTATGGGAGGACCAGAGTGGGTGGCTGCCTGTGCGCCGTCCACCGCAATGAAATCAACACCCATTTCCAGAAGGTGATCGATGTCTTCTTCAATTTTTCCGCCAGCACCAATTTTTGCACCGATAGGCACGCCGCCTGATAGGTCGCGCAATTCCTTCACGAGTTCCTTCAAATCCTTTAAAGTCTGATTGTCAAAAAAATGTTCATGGATGACTGCTATTTCATCTTTTTTTAAGTTCATGATCTCCCGGGCTTTGCCAGTCAAGTTTTCTGGAGAAATTTTTGTACCCATCCCCATTTTAGCTCCTTGCCCCAGCTTAATTTCAATCATGTCCGCCTGTTTAATCAACTTTTCTTCTTTTCCCCATTCCGTTTTGGAAAATTGAAGAATGTATTTTCCGGCCGCTTTCAACTCTTCATCCAAAACGGGGCCTTCACCGGAATTGATGGCTGTGCCTGCCTTATTGGCTGCACCGGCTAAAGCAATCCTGGCTTGTTCGCTGAGTCCCACGCCAAAGGCCATGCCGCTGATCATTAACGGAATTTTAATTGTCATTGGTTTTTTGGCCCTGGGTCCAATCGTAACACTGACATCTACATTTTCTTCACCTGAAACCGGAAATGGAGTAGTCTGTGCAGGCAGAAATGTAATGGTATCCAAATGCGGCCAGGTTTTGGACGAGCCAAGAGGGCGGTGCAGCAGATCCCCTGTAGCTGAACGCAGATTATTTTCCAGGACATTCTGAATGCCAATGTGCCTAAGGCCGGGAAGCAGTTCAATGAGGTTCTCCTGGTAGCTGTCGGAGAAGAGAATTTTTGTACTCCCTTTAACCACTTTTTTTGCGATCCAACGCCAGAACAAAAGTCCAAATAACATTCCGATAAACATGAGAACAACTAGCACAAAGGTGATATAGGACAATATTTGAGCCACATACTTGTCCTCCAAACTTTTTCGAATTTGTCTTTGTATTCTTCCTCAGAAGGGAAGAAAGTATGTCCAATGAAGCTTGGTATAGATTACCGGCCATTGCACACATTAATTGTAAACGCTGGAAAGGAAGGGAAGATCATGGACTTATACAAAGAAACCGCCCACCGTCCAATTCCGCTTCCGCCGAACAATTGGATCATGCGGCAGTCATGGCGAAATGCGCTGTTTCTCCATTGGCCGGTCCATCCGAACCAGCTGCAGCCGCTTCTTCCATCCTCCGTCGTGATCGATACATATGAAGGCTCTGCCTGGATCGGTATTGTGGCTTTTTGGATGAAAGGGATTTACTTTCGCGGGATACCCTTTCTTTCTGTAATCCCTCCCTTTGCCGAAATGAATGTTCGTACATATGTCCGTTATAATGGGAAGCCGGGTGTCTTTTTCATTACGTTGGACGTCGGAGACTGGGCTTCCCTGAATATCGCAAAAAAGTGGTATCGGCTGCCGTATCATACGGCGGATGTTCAGATTCAGCAGACAGGCTCCGTCATTTCCTATACGAACGCCCGCAAATATGAGCCTGTATTTTTCGAAGGAAGCTGTACTCCGGCTTCAGAAGTGTTTTTTCCGAAAGAGGGAACGCTGGATCATTTTCTCACTGAGAAATATTGCTTTTACACCACCAAAAATAAACAGGATCTCTATCACGGAGATATCCATCATCAGCCATGGCCGCTGCAAAAAGCAGAAATAGAGATTGGCAAAAACACACTTTTATCAACATTAAATATCCGTGCGGATGAGAGGCCCATTGCTCATTTTTCTAAAGGAGTCGATTCCCTCATGTGGAACGTAAAAAAACTGTAAAAACCGCCATTTTATCTGAATAATAAGGGCTTTTTGTAGAACGATAGGAAAGAAGACATTGGAACGGAGGGGACAGGCTTGATACGAAATGTGCAAAAATTGCTAAGAAAAAAAGGCAATCAAACAAGTCCTGTTCAAAAAGAGCAACCGCCTTCCCATCTGCAGGAAAGACTGGCAACAAGCCTGGAGGAAAACGAACAGGCACTCCGGTCAATCTATGCGGACTGCTCCGATGTTGTCTTTAGAGATTTTACCTTTTTCGGACATGTTTCTGGCATGGTCATCTATATTGGGGGCCTTACGGATCTGGAGCTGCTGGATGGAGACATTCTGAAGTCGCTGTTGAAGAAAAACAGCGAAAAGCCAAAAGGATCAATGATTTCGCTCATTGAAAATACCATTTCCTCAACAAAGTTAGAGAAAATCGACCAATTGTCAGACTGTATTAAAGCAATTTCAACCGGAAATGTCCTTTTACTGGTGGACGGTGCAGATAAAGCTTTTTCACTCGGTCTTACAAAATTTCAAAAAAGGGCTATTGAGGAACCGGATGCAGAAAAGGTGATCAGAGGGCCACGCGAAGGGTTTATAGAGTCACTTGAAGTAAACACTTCATTGCTTCGCAGGATCATTAAAAGCCCGGCGCTGAAATTAAAAAAGATAAGAATTGGACGATATACGAAAACGGCCATCATCCTTGCCTATATTGAAGGGATTGCTGAGCCAAAATTGATAGAGGAGATGGAAAGCAGGCTGCACAGAATTGACATCGATGGAGTACTGGAAAGTGAGTATATTGAAGAGATGATTGAAGATAACCCAAATTCTCCTTTTCCGCAGATCCTGTCAACGGAGCGGCCGGATGTAGTGAGTGCTCATTTGCTGGAAGGGCGTGCAGCAATACTGACCGACGGAACTCCTCATGCCTTAATTGCTCCCGTTACGTTTTTTTCCATGTTGCAGGCGCCGGATGATTACTACGAACGCTATATCGTTGGCACACTTGTCCGGTGGATGAGATATGTCCTTATTATAGCCTCACTATTACTCCCTTCCCTTTATGTTGCCATCACTACGTATCATCAGGAGATGATACCTGACACATTGCTCTTAACCATTGCCAGTGCAAGGGAGAGCGTGCCCTATCCGGCTTTGGTGGAAGTTATACTGATGGAGGTCATGCTTGAAGCCCTTCGTGAAGCGGGGGTCAGGCTGCCCAATCAAATTGGAGCTGCCGTAAGTATTGTCGGTGCCTTGGTGATCGGACAGTCAGCCGTACAGGCCGGTTTGGTATCCGCACCAATGGTCATCGTGGTGGCAACAACAGCGATTGCTTCTTTCCTGGTCCCAAGATATGTTGTAGGATATGCCTTCCGGTATCTTCGTTTTCCATTCATTTTTCTAGCCGGAACACTTGGTATTCTGGGTATCATGTTGGGAGTGTTAGTCATGATTATTCATTTGTGTTCACTCCGATCCTTTGGAGAGACTTATTTACAGCCTTTAGCTCCTTTGAAAAAGCGAGAGCTGAAAGATGTCCTCTGGAGATCACCTTTTTGGATGATGGAAAAGCGGCCTCAATTCAACAAGAATATCAATGTACAGCGGCAAACGCCTAACCTTCAGCCCGGTCCCTATCGTCCGGGTGAAACGGACAGTTAGCCGGGACGGTGAAAATGATGAAAAACAAATCCATTAAAAAGGTCACCTTTATTGGTTTTTTTACCGGAATGCTGTTACTGCTTAGCGGGTGCTGGGACCGGATTGAAATGAATGATTTGGCTATTGTAACAGCCACGGGTATTGATAAGACCGATGATGGTCAAGTAGAGCTGTCGTTGGAAATTTTCATTCCTAAATCTTTTGGCGGCAGTACACTGGGTGGAAGCGGTGGAGGAGGGGGTGCCAGTGGGGATACGACTATGGTCGCATCTCATAAGGGCCGTAATTTTGCCGATGCTCTCTCCAAGCTGCAGACGGAGTTGCCCCGAAAAGTCTTTTGGGGGTCATGCAAGATCTTTATATTTGGAGAGGAAGCTGCAAAAGAGGGTATTCAAGAACATTTAGATTTCCTTGCTCGGCATCGGCAGACAAGGGAAAAAGCATTTGTCATGGTTAGCGAGGGGAAAGCCAAATCTCTTTTAGATGTTAAAAGTACCCTGGAACGTTATTCTGCTGAAACATTAAGGGAAGTATCCAGTCGTGACCGGGGAACAGGGGTCACTCTGCAGGATCTGGATGAGATGTTAGTGAACAAATACCAAAGCGCCTTCCTTCCTTATGTAACAATAACTGCTGATGAAGATAAGATCACCCCCAAGCATGTGGTGTTGAATGGAACAGCTATTCTCAAAGAGGATCGAATGATTGGGGTCATTTCTGAATCGGCAAATAGGGGCATACTTTGGTTAAATGGAAAATTAAAGGATCATACGGTAACTTTTCAGCCAGACGGGGAAAAAGGAAAAATTTCCATCTTTCTTGTTAACATCGACATAAACAAGAAACCGCTGATCGAAGATGGGGAATGGAAAATGCGGCTCGATATCCAAGCTGAAGGTGCCATCTATCAGAACTCAACGAGCATGACGGTAAATGATCCTAAGGCTGAAAAAAAAGTAAAAGAAGCTTTTAAAAGTAAAATTCAAAGTCACATTCAGAAATCCCTGGAGGAAACCCAGGAACTCAAAGCGGATATTGCAGGTTATGGAAAAGAGTTTCACCGCAAGCATCCGCAAGAGTGGACGAGAGTGAAAGAAAACTGGCAAGAGATGTTTCCGGAGATCAAGACTGAATTTAAAATAGATGCGCATATCCAATGGCCGGGGCTGATCCAGGAACCAATCAAAGGAAGCGGGGCTCAATGAAGTTGGAATGGAAACAGCTTTTTTCAACAACCGTTGTCATAGCAATCATTATAACTTTACAGTGGCCCAAAATGAAAAATCACCCCGGAAAGGATAAGGGGGTGTTTGTAACCCTTTTGCTTATAGGGCTGGTACTGTCTGCCTTTAAACTGGGTCATTTGCCTGGACCCGGGACTTTTCTTAAATGGATATTTGGACCCGTTGGAAAGTGGATAGGAATGTAAAGCAGATCGGAGAGAAAGGAAGTGGGAGTTATGGAAGGAGGAAAAATTTCATCTTTACAAATGGCGTTGCTGCTGTACCCCGCCATTATTGCAACCGCAATCCTTTCCGTTCCAGGTGCCGTCGCTGAATACGCAGGCAGAGATATGTGGATCGCTCCCATGATTGCTTCATTAGCCGGATTTTTATCCGTTTTTATTATGGTTTGTCTCCATGAACGGTATCCCGGAAAAACAGTTATCGAATTTAGTGAGGAAATTATTGGACGGATTCCGGGAAAAATATTTGGTTTTTTTATTATTTTTTTTTACTTGGGAGCCACTGGAGTAGTTGTCAGGGCATATAGTGATTTTTTGAATATCTCTTTTCTTTTAAAAACTCCGCAAGCCGTCGTGGCCGCATCGATGGTATTAGTATGTGCCCTCTGCGTTCACGGCGGAGTCGAAGTTATGGCAAGATCCGGCCAAATTTTACTGCCGTTATTCTTTCTCCCGCTTTTGGTTGTATTCATGTTTTTGGCCCCGGACTTTGAAGTGAAAAATATTCTGCCTGTTTTGGAAAATGGGATGATCCCTCCACTTAAGGGAGCGGTAATACCCGCCGGATGGTTCGCAGAATTTTTCTTAATCAGCTTTCTGCTGCCTTTTCTTTCAAATCCATCCAAAGCCATGAAATATGGCTTTCTTTCAGTTTTTATCACTATGTTGACTCTGGTACTGGTGAATCTGGTTGTCCTGTTTATATTGGGGGAAACAACCAAACTTAAAACATATCCCCTTATAATTGTCGGAAGGTACGCAAGTTTGGCGGAATTTTTTGAAAACCTGGAAGCCGTAATCGTAGCTGTCTGGATAATCGGTGCTTTTATCAAAATAACCGTATTCTACTATGCGGTGGTTCTCGCTGCCGCCCAATGGCTGAAGCTCTCCGATTTCCGACCGATTATCTGGCCGTTTGGGATATTAATTGTACAGTTTGCTTTTTTAGGCCTGCCCAATACCATGGTATTTAATCGTATAACTGAGGTATTTCCATTTTACTCCTTATTATTTCAAGTCTTGATTCCACTGTTCCTGCTGATCATTGCAATGGCACGAAGAAAAAAAGGCAAAAAGAATGCCGGGAATAGTGGCAGTAGGCAGTAAGTGATGCAAGCGCAGAACTACATAATCAGGACGGGGGAAGGTAAAAGACCTTCCCTCATTAAGAATGGCAGTATTACCTTCTCTGAGCCGTCGGCCTAATAATCATATCGTTCACGGACACCGTACTTGGTTGTTGAATAGCATAGAGGATGGCATTGGCAATATCCTCACTGTTTAAACTATGATCGAGTGATCCTTCCTGTTGGATCATGTGCAGGACTTCCTCGTCATTGACGCTGTTGACCAGTTCTGTTTCCACAGATCCCGGTGAAAGCAGTGTTGTTCTAATGTTTTGAGTGGGAAGCAATTCTTTACGCAATCCTTCTGTAATAATGCGAACCGCATGCTTGGTGGCACTGTATAAAACACGGGGCGGGTATACTTCGTGTCCCGCGACAGAGGAAATATTGATAATATGTCCTTCATTCCTTTCTTCCATCGCCGGCAAAACAGCAGCAATGCCGTGTAAAACACCTTTTATATTTACATCGATCATTCGATTCCAATCATCTACCTTCAGTTTCCTCATATAAGAAATAGGCATAATGCCTGCGTTGTTAATTAAGATATCAATCTTGCCAAACTCTTGCAGTGTCTGGTTTGCCAATTCTTTCATTTGGTCATAAGACGTGACATCCGTTACCTTGTAACTTGCCTTCCCGCCCTTTCTAATGATTTCATCTCTTACCTGCATTAATCTGTCTTCTCTTCGTGCAGCCAGCATAACTGTGATTCCGTTCCCGGCAAGTAAGTTGGCTGTCGAATAACCAATTCCGCTGCTTGCTCCTGTAATGATCGCAACTTTTCCTTTCATCGTTTGCACCTCTTTCATAGTTTGTTTATGAATAGAAGCAAAAATTATTCCAACTTCCATGTTAAAAGAGAGAATTAAGTCCTTTTTGTAAATAAAACCTAAAACAATGTTCAATTACATTACATAAATGCACGATCGCATTGGTTTTTTACAAAAAAGTATGAAAAGTATGGAGGGGATGTACAAAATAATTGGCACAATATTTGCTTTTAGAAGATATAGATACAAAATGACGTATCTAATTAGAATAATTTTGAAGGAGGACTATATATGTCACAAGTCTTATCTACATCCACTACGGACCGGGAAGTGTTGGCGGAATGGGACAAAAAACACTTTTTGCATCCAACCTCTTCAATTAAGCAGCAACAGGAGGAGGGGCCGGCTCTGATCTTTACAGAAGGAAAAGGGATCTACTTAAAAGATACCGAGGGTAAAGAATATATTGACGGCCTTTCCTCACTCTGGAATGTGAACATTGGGCACGGAAGAGAAGAGTTAGGGAAAGTATCCATGGAGCAGATGGCAAAGCTCGGATTCAGTTCGACATTTGCAACCTTTAGCCACGAACCCGCCATTCAATTAGCTGCTAAAATAGCGGAAATTACCCCGGAAGGGCTGGATACGGTCTTCTTCACATCCGGTGGATCCGAATCCAATGATACGGCTTTTAAATTAGTCCGCCATTATTGGAAGTTGAAAGGGTTGCCTGATAAAAAGAAAATTGTATCGCGCAGAAAGTCATATCATGGTGTAGCCATGGGAGCAACCAGCGCTACAGGATTAAAGCCATTCAGGGATTTTACAACTTCACTGGCTCCAGATTTTTATTATGTAGACAGTACTCCAGAAGCCTTTAAAGCCTTTATTGAAGCAGAAGGGGCAGAAACAATTGCTGCGTTTATTTCGGAACCTATTCAGGGAACAGGCGGAGTTCATTTGCCTCCACAAGATTACTTCAAAGAAATAAAGGCCATCTGTGAAGAGCATAATATTCTATTTATTGCAGATGAGGTCATTACAGGTTTCGGCAGAACTGGAACATTTTTTGGAGTCGAACAATTTGGAATTGTACCTGACCTCATGTCCGTAGCCAAAGGGATTACAAGCGGCTATGCAGCCCTTGGCGGTGTGATTATCTCCAGAGAAATTCATAACGATCTCATAGAGCTTTCCGATGGGTTGTTCATGCACGGATATACGTACAGCGGACACCCGACGGCTTGTGCAGTAGCTCTAAAAAATATTGAAATTATTGAAGAGGAAGATTTGGTTAACAACTCTAAATTGATGGGCGAAGAAATGCTCCAAGGATTTAAGTGGCTGCAACAAGAACATGAAATTATCGGAGAAGTGCGCGGCCTAGGATTAATGGGGGCTATTGAAATCGTCAAAGACAGAAAGACAAATGAAAGATTTGCCGATCCTTTAGCTCCTAAAATTGTCGCAGAATCCTTAAAAAGAGGGCTCATCCATCGTGGAGTAATCTACGAAGGTGCAGATACACTCATATTTGCTCCTCCACTAACGATTGATAAATATGAAATTAATAAAATGATTAATATTTTAAATGAAGCAATTGGAGCAGTGAAGAAAGAACTTGCTTAAAGGGTATATCTTTTTAAAGGGGTTATTCCAGCATGCAAATCATTACTAAAGAGGAAACGATTAAAAACTTTATTAATAACCAATGGGTAGAGTCTGCCTCAGGGAAAGTGATAAAAAGTATAAGCCCTGCAGATAGACAAGTCGTAGGGTATGTTCAAAGTTCTACAAAAGATGATGTAGACTCAGCTATGAATGCTGCTCACAGCGCCAAGAAAGAATGGTGGAGAATGGGACAGCCTGCCAGAGGCGAATTTTTATATAAAGCAGCAAATATTTTAGAGCAAAATGCCAAACCAATTGCTGAAACTCTTACAAAAGAAATGGGCAAAGCTTATTCTGAAGCATTGGGAGAGGTCACCAGAGGAGTTCAAATTTTACGCTATTATGCAAATGAAGGAGTCAGAAAAGAAGGGGATGTTATTCCATCATCCGATAAAGACGCTTTGCTTTTGACAAAGCGTGCACCTCTAGGAGTTGTGGGAGTGATTACTCCATGGAACTTTCCGGTGGCCATCCCGATCTGGAAAATGGCGCCTGCTCTTGTGTATGGGAATACGGTTGTCCTTAAGCCGGCGACTGAAAGTGCTGTCACGACAGGAAAAGTGGTAGAATGCTTCGCCAAGGCAGGGCTGCCGGACGGTGTGCTAAATATGGTTACTGGATCCGGCTCTGTCATAGGGCAGGAAATGCTCCAACATCCGTTTTTAAACGGGATTACTTTTACAGGATCCGAAAATGTCGGAAAACATGTTGCCAGAATGGCTGCTGAAAAAGGCATTAAGTTTCAGCTCGAGTTGGGCGGAAAAAACCCGGTCATTGTTGCAGAAGATGCAAATATTGATCAAGCAGTGGACGCTGTATTAAATGGTGCTTTTCGTTCAACGGGGCAAAAGTGTACCGCTACAAGCCGTGTCATTGTTGAAAGCGGTATTTACGACCAATTTAAAGAAAAATTAATAGAAAAAGCTAAAACGATTACAGTAGGCAATGGATTAACCGAAGGCGTTTGGATGGGGCCCTGTGCCAGTGAAAACCAATTTAACAGCGTGTTAGGTTTTATTGAAAAAGGGATTGAAGAAGGAGCAGCTCTGTTGTTGGGCGGAAAAGCATTAACAGGGCCGGAGTATGATCAAGGGTTTTACATTGAGCCGACCATTTTTGAAGGGGTTTCACCGGAAATGACTTTGGCCCGTGAGGAAATATTTGGGCCGGTCATTGCTCTCATGGAGGTGTCCAATTTTGAGGAAGCCATTGAAATGGCCAATGATACAAAATATGGACTCAGTGCTTCCATTTTTACAAAGGACCTCAATCATATAATGGAATTTATGGATGAGATCGAAACCGGTTTGGTAAGAGTGAATGCTGAAAGCGCTGGAGTGGAGTATCAGGCACCTTTTGGGGGGATGAAATCCTCCAGCAGCGGAGCAAGAGAGCAAGGGGAAGCTGCAAAAGAGTTCTTCACTCAAATAAAAACAGTTTTTATTAAAAAGGTTTAACGAAGAATATGATTCATTCTGTTTTAGCTGCCATGGGTAACTGAAGTAACATGAATGCATTTGGACATCTCTTTTCATGCAAGGAAGCATTGTTTAAAGAGATGTCCTTGTTTTTAAAAAGAAATAACACCGAACTGAAAAATAATGCTCTTCTGCATTGCATTCATGTCAAAAAGCATTTATTTTTTGGATCTGTTTAGTAATACAGCCTTCAACCATGGGTGTTATGTTTGGAAGTGTCATAAGGATTCTTCTTTGTAAGATCGGTACAAACCTTTTTAATTTATTAAAGAGATCACCTTTAGTAAATTTTCAGATGTAGTGGCATGAAAATTGCAATTAAGTATTTATAAAATAGCCGGGATGGGGGAATTTGTATCGAGTGAAAAGGGATATGAATGATTCTTACTAAGTAATGTATTCGATTGCAGTATGGTGATGTTATATGAACTGGAATCGTTTGTCGAGAAGTGGAATGGTATGTCAGGTTTTTCATGGAATTTATGTGTGATATCAGCGTAACTTTCAAATAAAAGTTCTTTGAAAGGGCTTACGCAAAAATGCCAGAGGGAAGAAGCTTAGCCCAGCGATCGATCGTTTTTACAAAATAACAACCTATAAAGCTCGAGTGACCGATTTTACGGCAAGCCCAATAATCAGCCACTCGGAAATCTCAGTCAAATAGATTTATTTAAGATGAAGAATGAGGGGGAAAATATTGTGAGTAAAGTATTCAAACGTCTTCTTTTCCTAAGTTTTCTTGTATTGTCCGTACTAATGATTACAGCCTGCGGTTCGAGCGGCGGCAGTGATTCAGCGAGCGGGGGAAGCGGAACGAGTGAGGACCCTATTACATTAAATTATTACCATGTGGCCCAAGAAAACCATCCAACCCATGCCGTTGCTGTGGAATATAAAGAAAAAGTGGAAGAATTGTCCGAAGGCCGTTTACAAATTGAAGTATTTTGTTGTGGGCAGCTCTATCCTTCCGAAACAGATGGGGCTGAAGCAACAATTAAAGGTGATGTTGACATCGCGATGAGTGCTGCTCCTGCAATGAGCAGCTTGAACTCCAGCTTTATGGTCTTTGACTTGCCATTCCTTTTCAAAAATGAAGAGCAAGCATATGCTGCACTTGATGGTGAGCTGGGTGCTGCTTTGGATAAGAAATTAGAAGAAATGGGATTAGTGTCCATTGGTTGGGGGTCAACCGGCTTTAAACAGTTGGTTTCAGCGGGTGACCCGATTGAATCCGTAGAAGACTTAAATGGAAAGCGCATGAGGGTCATGGAAAACAAAATGCACATGGACATCTTTAACTCCCTTGGAGCCAATGCATCTGGTCTGGCCTTTGGAGAAGTATACTCTGCTCTTTCCCAAGGAACATTTGACATGCTGGATTCTACAGCTGCTTATGTGATTTCATCCAGCTTCTATGAAGTGGTCGATTACTTTACCGTATCTAATCATTTCTTCCATCCGGCCGTAACCTTTATTAATAAAGAAAAATTTGACAGCCTGCCTGAAGACCTTCAGCAAATATTACTGGATGCAGGAAATATAGTTGGTGAAAAGCACCGCCAATTGGTTACTGAACAGGAAAAAACAGACCATCAAAAAATGGTTGACGAAGGCGTTGAAGTCATCGAATTGTCGGATGAAGAACTCAAAAAATTTGAAGAAGCCGTCCAGCCAATCTATGAGAAATATGAAAGTGAAATTGGCAAGGATTTAATCGATATTGCAACATCTTATTCGGAATAATATATACGAGTCTAGGTTAGTGATCTAGCCTGGACTCGTTCATAATGGTGGTGTAAAAATGAAAAAATTCTTGGATAAAAAGCTGGATGAATGGATTCTTATGATAGGGTTTATCGTCATTATTCTTCTGGTTTTTTCACAAGTGGTTTTCCGTTATTTAATCCATATTCCAATCATTGGCTATTTCGATGAATTGTCCAGATTTATTTTCATGTGGCTGGCGTGGATCGGGGTTGCGTATGCAATCAGAACCAAAAGTCATATCCGGATTGAAATGTTTACTGAAATGATATTCAGAGGAAAAAAGCATTACGTAAAATACGTGGAGCTTCTTTTATTTTTAGGTTTCTCTATTTTCCTCGTGGTTGCGGGTACCCAATGGGTTATAGAGCAGCAAGTCTCAAACTTTACTAGCCCAATGTTGAATGTGCCATTATGGATTGTAAATCTTGCCATCCCCATAAGCGGTGTGTTAATGAGTATTCGCCTTATACAAGAGTTCATTGAGCTTATTAAAGGCGGCCCTAAAGATGAAGGTCCTGACACAGATACGACTCCTACTCTTTAAAAAGTGAGATTTTGGAGACTTATACGATAGCTTGTAAACTAGTTTGATTTTTAATGAGGTGGGCTGTGTGACTACAATTATATTATTTGCGAGTTTATTTATATTTATCATCCTGGGACTGCCGATAGGTATAGCGATTGGCATGGCGTGTTTGGCTACGATCGTATTAGCCAGTAATATAGATGTTTTTGTCGTTTTGGACCAGGCATTAAAAGGAATCAACTCAACGGTGATCATGTCAATTTCCTTTTTTACTTTAGCAGGTATATTGATGGGGAAAGGCGGAATTTCCAAGAGGCTCCTTGACTTATCCAATGCCTTGATTGGCTGGGTTAAGGGAGGGTTGGCGATGGTGACAACGCTGACCAGTATGTTTTTCGCGGCGATTTCGGGTTCCGGACCAGCAACGGTTGGTGCCATTGGGTCGTTTATGATTCCCGAAATGAAGAAGAACAGGTATGGAACAGGTTTTGCGGCAGGTATCACTGCTGTTTCCGGCTCACTCGGAGTCATCATTCCGCCGAGTATCCCTTTTATCTTATATGGAGTGGTAGCAGAGGTTTCCATTGGGAAATTGTTTGCAGCGGGAATTATACCGGGGATTCTAATTGGTATCCTGCTTATGGTTGCCTCTTATCTTGTTTTACGAAAAAAAGATATCGTCGTGGATTCCACAAGATCCTCTATTAGTGACATCATAAAAGCAACATGGAATGCAAAATGGTCATTACTGGCACCCATTATTGTCCTGGGGGGCATTTACTTAGGGTGGTTTACTCCGACCGAAGCTTCCGTCGTAGCGGTTGTTTATGCGTTCATTGTCGGGATGTTTATTCACAAAAACTTGCGAAGAAAAGAACTGTATGAAAGTTTGACAGAAACCCTTCGATTATTAGGGGCAACCATTTATATGGTTGGCTTGTCATTTACTTTTGCTTATATTTTAACGATTGAAAGAATCCCAAATGCCATTGTGGAAGCATTAACCTCCATCTCGGATAATAAGTGGGTTCTGCTTATATTGATTAATCTTTTCTTACTTTTAGTGGGAGCCTTTATTGATGTGGTCGTATCCATTGTCATCTTGACTCCAATCTTGCTGCCAATTGCCACTCAAATAGGTATAGACCCTGTACATTTCGGTGTAATTATGATCCTGAACCTGGCGATCGGATATGTGACTCCGCCATTTGGTGTCAATCTATTCGTTGCTTCAGCAGTCTCTAAGTCACCGATCGAATCCATATTTAAAGCCAGTGTTCCATTCCTTTTAGTTATGCTCATAAGTTTGGTATTGATTATCGTGTTCCCATTCTTATCCTTATATTTACCGAGTTTAATTGGTTAATAAATTGGAAGCCGATATTCCCTTTTGATTCTGTTTCTCTGATATACACAGAGCCGGTTTTGGGATGGATTGAAAATGACGCCACCGGTTCATGTAAAAAAATAATGATGCGAGCTGTTTACAAGTAATTTACTCTCTGCGATTTTATGATAATGATATTTATGTATGGAGGAGGAAGTGGTTTGATAACAGCCGATTTAGTTCTTTATAACGGTGAAATTGTTTCGATGGATAACCATGGAACGATTACAGAGGCTATTGCAGTCAAAGATGGAAAGATTGTTCAAGTGGGCTCATATTCGGACATGAAACATACGATTCACGATAAAACAACAGTTATTGATTTGGATGGAAAAACAGTCCTGCCTGGTTTTATTGATGCCCATCAACATATTTTCCAAACCGGGTATAACTTAATGAATGTCAATTGCGGGAAATCTTCTATTAATGAAATTGTGACGGCCATT
The DNA here is from genome assembly GCF_042680885.1 of Siminovitchia sediminis. Taxonomy (NCBI): domain Bacteria; kingdom Bacillati; phylum Bacillota; class Bacilli; order Caryophanales; family Bacillaceae; genus Siminovitchia; species Siminovitchia sediminis. Next base: position 43,287 of record NZ_JBHUEO010000013.1, read on the forward strand.
GAAGAAGCAGCTAAAGAAAAAGAAAATGAGAACGAATGGATTATTGGCTGGGGATTAAATGAGGCGAATATTGCAGAAAAAAGACTTCCCGATGCGTCCGACCTTTCACATATCCCCAATCCGGTTTATATTACACGCTTTTGTCTCCATACAGCGGTAGTGAATGACAAAGCTTTGTCCATTGCCGGTATTAACAATGGTACACCTGATCCGGACGGCGGCGAAATCATAAGAAACGCAGATGGATCTGTAAAGGGAATACTGAGAGAGACAGCTATGGACCTTATGAAGGAACATCTTCCACCGTATTCGACTCATTCATTGAAGGAGGCTGTGAAATGTGCTTCCGACCATTACAGGAAGAATGGGATTACTCATGTTCATGAAGCAGGGCTGGGCTTTTTGACAGGCACCATGAACGAATTACGTGCTTTAATTGAAATGTCTCTGGATGGAACACTCGGAGTTAGAATGAACGGGATGATTTTGGAGAGCTATTTTAAAGAGGCAAAACAGTTAGGCTTGTTAACCGGGTTTGGCAATAGTTTATTTAAGATTGGCGCAATAAAAATGTTCGCGGATGGGACGTTAAGCGGCCAAACAGCTGCGGTAAATCAACCATACACGAACTCGGTAGATAATACAGGGATTTTAATATATTCACCGGAGGAACTGTCGGAAAAAATTATTGGTGCACACAAGGCAGGGTTTCAAGTCGCTGTACACGGAATAGGTGACCGGGCCATTGAACATATACTCAGTGCTTATGAACGTGCATTAAAGCTATATCCGAGAGAGGATCATCGCCATCGGATTGAGCATTGCGGGATTATTCATGAAGAAATTGTAGACCGGTTAAAGGAATCAGATATCATTGCCGTCCCTCATCCGGGCATTGTTCATTTTGCGGGTGACACCTATAAAAGGGTGTTGAATGAACAAGTCGTTAAGGGATTGTATGCTGTGAAAACCTTATTGGATGCCGGGATTCTCGTAGCCGGCAGTTCAGATTCACCAGTGATCCCATGTTCACCGCTTATTGGAATGTATACAGCAATGAGCCGGGAATCGATACAAGGCGACAAAATCGTCCCGCAAGAGGGAATTCCTTTGTACGACGCAGTGAAAATGTATACGATCAACGCTGCAAAAGCTGCTTTTACAGATCATGAAGTTGGAAGCATCGAAATAGGGAAGTTTGCAGACTTAACCATACTTCCTGGCGGATTTATGAACTATTCTGCTGTAGAAGTAAAAGAGACTGAGGTGGAAATGACGATCATCGATGGGGAGATCGTCTATCAGAAAGAATTAGAGATACACAGTGTATGACCCCATTCGAATAAATGGGAAAGGGGAATGGTTATTGGCTGCTAAAGATACATTAAAGATAAATATGGAGAGACTGAAAGCTGCTTTTGATGTAAGCTCAAACATTGGTGCCACAGAAAAAAATGGGTTAACAAGGTTGACTTTAACTGCGGAAGACAAAAAAATGAGAGATATTTTTGTGAACTGGCTGAAAGAAGAAGGGCTGAGTGTACGTATTGATGATGTTGGCAACATTTATGGTAAAAGGGAAGGAAGAAATAAAGACGCCAAATCCATCATGATCGGTTCCCACCTGGACACCCAACCAAGAGGGGGAAGATTTGATGGGGTTTTAGGAGTTTTATCAGCTTTGGAAGTAATTCGGACTTTAAATGAAAATCATATCGAAACAGAACGTCCGATTGAAATCGTCAACTTTACGAATGAAGAAGGGGAAAGGTTTACCCCTCCAATGATCGGATCTGGGGTTGCTACGGGGAACTATACAAAGGAATTTGCATACGGTCTGCGGGATAGAGACGGAATCTTCTTTGAAGAAGCCTTAAATGAAACAGGATACAAAGGTCAAGAAGAAAATAGGCGTTTGAATGTTGAATACTTTATAGAGCTGCATATAGAACAAGGTCCGCTACTTGAGAAGAATAAAAAAGAAATCGGCATTGTTAAAGGTGTAAAGGGCATGACCCGTTTTGAAGTAACTGTCACAGGCCATGCGAGCCATGGAGCGCACCCTGCTTATGGCCGAAAGGATGCCCTGGTGGCTGCTTCCAAAATGGTACTCGCCATTGATGAAGCAACCCAAAAATATGAAGACTTGTCGACCACTGTAGGCGTTTTTGAAGTATTTCCCTCAATCGTCAATATTTTTGCCGGAGAGGTCAGGTTTACTTTTGATGTAAGACATCTCGATGATGACATTAGAAATACGGTAATAAGGACCATTCAAGAAAGTCTGGAACAAATTTCAGAGGAAAGCGGAGTAGATTGTTCCGTTAAACAGACATGGAACATAGATGGTACACATTTTTCCGCTGAATTAATAGATGTAATTCAAGAAGAGTCAAACAAGCTTAATTATACTCATCAGTATATGGTAAGCGGTGCAGGGCATGATGCAAAATTTATGAATGATATATGTAAAACAGCGATGATTTTCACGCCAAGTGCTAATGGCTTTAGCCATTGTGAGGAAGAGTTTACTTCATATGAAGACATTCAAAAAGCAACAACTCTATTATTGAACGTTGTATTGGAATTAGCTGATAAGGTATAGTTGTTTTAAAAAAGTTGATCCCCTCCATGTTTAATCTCTGGAGGGGAATTTTCATAGATACTATTAGAGGCATAGCCCTTTACTGGGTCTGCGTAAAATCTTGTGTAAGTAATATTCGACAATCTTCACAAGGCAAGAAATAATAGGTATGAAAAATCCAATCTAGGCAATACTATAATTGCCTTTTACCATAAAACAGGATAGGGCAATGCAGAAGTGCAACCTGAGCGGTTTTATGGTTTTTACACTAAAACGGACGGACAAGATCTGTCCGTTTTTTTCGTTTTAGGGAAAACAAATGCGATAAACTTTAGGGGGTTGGGGACAGAGTCCCCAACTATGATGTTTGGTTCAAAATCTCTAGCTGGCCCAAGATTATGTTCCAATTACGATAGCGCATGGTCCATTTTTTTGTAATATTTTGTGATGCCAAGTAAAGCATATTCCTTAAGCTATCATCATTAGGGAATATGGACTTTGTTTTGGTCACTTTTCTAAACTGGCGACGTAATCCTTCGATTACATTCGTAGTATATATTATTCGCCTCATTTCCGGCGGATATGCAAAGAAGGTAGCTAAAATATCCCAATTTTTTTCTCCCATGATTTAACCGCAGTTGGATACTCTTCACCCCATTTTTCTTTAAACTCTATGAGCCTTTCCATGCCCGATTCTTCATTGATAGAAGTGTAGATTAACTTTAAATCAGCGACAAATTCTTTTATATGTTTATAAGAAACATACTTTGTACTTGAACGAATCTGATGAATGATACAACGTTGAATACCAGCGAAAGGATACACGGCTTGAATGGCCTCCCTAAAACCTGTAAGCCCATCTACACAGAATAGATTAACCGTTTTAACGCCTCTTGTTTTCAAATCATTCAACACACCTAACCAGAATTTACTACTTTCATTTCCCCCAACCCAGATGCCTAATATTTCTTTATTGCCTTCATTGTTAATTCCCAATACAACATAGGCCGCTTTCGAGACAATTTGATGATTATCTCGAATTTTATAATGGATGGCATCCATGAAGATAAAAGGGTAATAGGCTTCAAGTGGACGGCTTTGCCACTCATTTACTTGGGGCATAATCCTATCACTAATTTTACTAACTAACTCAGAGGAAATCTCAATATTATAGAGATCTTTAACTTGTTCCTGGATATCCCTTGTTGACATACCGTAAGCGTAAAGAGATAGTATTTTTTCCTCTAGACCATCCACATTTCTTTGGTATTTGTCTAAAATTTGTGGCTCATACGAGCCATTTCTGTCTCGAGGAACGTTTATTTCAACTTCACCAAATTGTGTTTTTAATTTCCGTTTTGTTGAGCCATTTCGATAATTATTAGGGCCATCACCCCGACGTTGGTGCTTTTCATACCCCAGCTGCTCATCAATTTTACATTGAAGTATCTCCTCCAAGACATCGGAAAACATTTCTTTAATTGCGTCCATGATTTGATTGGTACTTGTAAATTTTTTCTCCCTTACAAGTTCTTTAATTAGTTCCTTAGGTAATTTCATGACGAAAAATCCTCCTTAGCAAAATTATTTATCCTAAATCTCGCCAAGGAGGATTGATTTGAAACTTATTTACACAACTTTTTCCGCACCGTCCTTTCACTTTTAAAAAAGACTATAGCAACATGTTCATTACAACTTGCCGTCCCTAATATATTTATTTATTTTTCGGATAGCGGTGGATTGATTGATTCCCAGCAAGTCTGCAACCTTATAAGAACTATTGTTCATACTATAAGCCTTACGAATCAGCTGTTCTTCCAATTCTTCTTTTGCTTGTTTCAGCGGAATGACATCGGTTACAACCACTGCATTTTCAGCCGCTTGAATTCTAAAGTTTTCGGGCAAATCATGGACGGATATTTGGTTGCTTTCAGATGTAACCACTAAGCGTTCTATTAAATTTTCCAACTCTCTCACATTGCCCGGCCAATGATAATGAACAAGTGTGTTCATGAGTTCTAATGATAAAGAAGTGTTGCTGTTATATTTCTCATTCATTTTATCTAAAAAGAAGTCTATCATGTATGAGATATCCTCAGGCCTCTCTCTAAGCGGAGGAATGTGAATAGGAACGACACTCAGCCTATAATATAGATCGTCTCGAAAGCTGCCGGTCTTTACTTCTTTGTGTAAATCTTTATTCGTTGCAGCAATAATTCGAATGTCTACTTTAATGGTTTCTGAGCTGCCAATAGGCTGAAATTCTTTCTCTTGTAAAACCTTTAATAACTTTACTTGCAGATTGAGCGGCATTTCTCCTATCTCATCAAGAAAAATGGTGCCGCCGGCTGCTTGTTCAAAAAGCCCTTTTTTTCCTTTTGCGTTTGCCCCGGTAAAAGCACCGCCGTGATACCCGAATAATTCGGATTCAATTAAGTTCTCGGGGATGGCCCCACAATTAATTTGAACAAAGGGCTGATCTTTTCGTGGACTGTGATCATGGATAAATCGGGCAATTACGCCTTTTCCAACCCCTGATTCTCCAGTAATCAGAATGGTCGAGTCCACTTGGGCGACTTTACTGGCCATATGCACAACTTTTCTCATATTTGGAGAAATGGCGATCAAATCTTTTTGCGGAACAAAAGGCTGAAGATTTTCCAATTCAGATTTATAGGCCTCCAATAAAGTCTCATTTCGTTCAATTTCTTTTTTCAGATACTTAATTTCTGTAATATCCCTTCCTGTAAAAACGATATGTGTGATGTCACCGCCGGAATCAAAAACAGGGTTGGCAATGACGTGAGCCGTTTTCCCCTCTATGGTTCGCTGGATCATAGATACCTTTTCCTTGCGCTTTTTTACAACCGGAAAGAGAGAAGGAGAAAAAAGCCCTTTCTTTACTAAGGTATCTACATCTTCACCAACCATTTCTTCTGGCTTGAGTCCGTATAAGGATTTCCCGGTTGAATTAACAAACAAGGTTTTTCCTTCAGAATCAGTAATAAAAATTTCGTCTTGTAACGAGTTTAAAATATCATCAATAGGCAGGTCTTTTAAGCCTGTTTTTTGATTCATTTCAGGAGCAGGGTTGTCATCATCGGACATCGCTTTAAAGGTACATAGGATTTCTTCTTTATTTTCATTCTTTTGCAGGATCACGGAAAATTTTTTATCATTTACTTTTGCCTGTCTTTTAAAAACGCTTCCAACATGTAAAACTTCAATAAGATCTGTGTCTTCTAAAGAAAATAAATCGACGAAAGACTTGGATCGTAAGTTTGTTGTTGAAAGGTTCAGCAATTCAGCGGCGGTCTGATTACAATAATTGATCTCTCCTTCTTGATTCATTAAAAGAACTCCGAAAGGAAGCTGATTTAATATAAATTTATAAGAATCGTCAGTCATCGTTTTCAATGAAACCATCCTCTCTTATTCTATGGAAGTTTAAAAGCTGTATAGAAATATCAGCTAATCTTTGCTTGTCTGATTCCTGATGATGCAGATCTGATATTTCTGATACTTGTCATTCCCGATGATGCTAAAGAGACAACCGGTTGTGTCACCAACTTCCTTTATCAGTAGAAAGAATTTGACTAAAAGGAGGTAATACAATAAATATTAAAAATTTTTTAATCAAACCTGCTTATTGGAAGAAATCAATCTATCTACTTTATATGATATAACTCTTTATCGAATAATTTCAACATATGAAATTTGATATGTCTGTAATCATTGACTTTTATTGTTATAGATATGGAGAGTTGCGGGAGTACCGTCTATTCAGTTTTTATGTTCTTTGGTTTTTTTTCTTAGTCATGTAAAGGAGCTAATAGGCTTGTTGGAGAAACAATCATATCTCTCGGTACAGATACTCTTTCTTCGTTCTTTTTCGTGTTTTTCTGCAGTACCGGTACTTTAAACATACCATATCCACTGGTGAGATGAAAATGGATTTATCATTTGTTATCGAGGAATGTAGAAGGATGATGGAAAGATTCCTTCCAATAAAGAAAGCAGCCGTATGCTTTGGTATAAACCATATAAGGAGAGGGGAAGCCCCCTCTTGCAAAGCCAATCTCATTATCTATTCCACGGTTCCTGTACTTTTGATGTTCACATCCACAGATACATCAAACTTCAGATCAGGATACATGGCACGCCATTCGTCAATTCTATGGCCGTTTTGGAGCCTGGTCGCTTTGTAGCGAAGTCCGAATCCAAGCGGATCCATATTCTCTTTCTGCAGGAATTTTAAAAGTTTTTCAGTATCCTTCTTGGCGTGGTCAGATGCAAGCTTGCTGTAATGGTCCAAGTCTATGGGATCCATTTCAAATGAGGATTCTTCCATTATGCCGGCGGCTTTAATATCCATCTTCAAGACAGGAGCCTTTCCGGGATCTGCCAAAAGCTTAAATTTTGTTTTTATCGTATCGATGGATACCGTAAAATTCTTTTCCTTGTCCTGATTATCTACTTCAATTTCCAGTCTTTCCATTCGATTTGCCATGATGTTATACATTTTCGTTTGCCCGGAATGCAGTTCAGCAGATCGATTATCCCAAGAAAAGATAAATGACCGATTGACCATCAGTTTCTTTCCGTCTTCACTGGCCCGTATAATCGGGATGATGGGATCAAGTCCAGTTTCAGCTACTTCTCTTCTTGCTTCAAACAGAAACGTTGACACAATATAGGCACTCTCTACACCGTTCCCGGAGAAAAAATTCATGAGAGTGTGCGACCCGGCCATTTCAGATTCGGGCTCTACCTGGAGGACTTTTTCGGCAGAGGGCCTTCCAACGGCAACCCAGGAAATCATTTGAATATCTCTTCTTCTGAAAAAGAAATCCAAAGCATCTCTAATATCTCTATTAAAAAGTTGTTCATCGAAAACAATGAGTTTGGCATGGCTAAAATCCAGTTCTTTATCCACGTTGGTTTTTAAAAAGCGGATGGCCGCGGCTATAGAGGAATCTTCCCTTGTTAAGTAGGCATACTTGGTCCCTGATTCCTTTAACGATCCGGATGGAACAGCTAATTTTAACGTCACCTTATACGGTTTTTCCTCGTTGTCTGTATAGTCTACACCGACAGCCTGGACAAAGACTCTCTTATCGATATCTTTAAAACCGCAGCTGGCCAGAAGAAAGACAGACGCGCAAGCGATACACATTTTCAGGATCGACATCAGCTTCATGTTTTTGCCCTCCTTCGAATCAGCCAAAAAATAAAAAAATAAAACAAACTAGAGAGGGGAATAAGGTTGTAAAAGTACTTGGAATACTGCAGCAGGCTGTACTCTGAAAGAGATTTTATAGTTATGAGTGTGATTACCCAAAATACCGCTATATACAGGTGAGGGGTATAGTTGGTGTTCCTCCATTTCAGCCACTTGGGAAAAAACAGGCTTTTACATGCCTCAATCGCCACATGCCAATGGAGAAGGAGGTTGAGGATAGAAATGGCCAGGAATAGTGGCAAAAATAGGTACAGTACCCTCTCAATGATCCCAAATGTCATTCGAAGGGTATCGCTTGTAGAGATAGCGGGATAGACAAGGTGATCCACTCTTTCAAACCCGTTCATCCCTATGGGGACGAGATATAGGGTAAGCAACACTAAAGAGCCGAGAAAACCGGTGAAAAGGGTGTGCTTCCATGTCATTTTAATCGGGTCTTTGAACACTGGATTAAACACGACAATGTTTGTAATTCCTAAGAAGATAAACATCGCTGCTGCATAAGAGCTATAGGTTGGAAGGGTATTTACGTACATGAACGCCTCCCGGACAAAATCCCACTCAAATAATCGGTTGGTATAAGCTTTGAAAACAAGATAAAGTACAATAGGCAGGGAAAATAACAAAATATTTTCTATTGTGTACAGCACGCTCTTGGTATTCATTAAAATACCATAAGAGATAATAATAAGAATCGTTGTGGCGATCCACGTGATCGGCATTTCCGGTGTTAAAAATCGTTTCAGCATAAAAGTATAGGAAACAATAGACAACACTCCCGAAATAAACCAGTGAAGAACCGTTAAAAAAAGAACCGGCTTGCTTACCCAGACAGGCGTATATTCTTCCAGCAGTGTCTGTAAGTCCTTACCCGGAAATTTGGAAAAGAACTTTCCAAACACATAGACAATGACCATACCAGAAAGTACGGCCAATAACATGGAAAGAAAAATGCCATCTTTTTTATGATCCATTAGAATTTTGGAAACGGCTGAAATCATATTGGCAATCATATTGACTAAAATACAGTAAAATATGAAGCGGTTCATGAGTTGTTCCCCTTGATCTCTTTTACTCGGCTTCTATAGTACAGTCTCAAATAAGGTTCTCCAAAACTTCTCACATTGGACAGATACATCACAAATCCGACCAGACTCAGCATGACTCCTGCCATTCCTGCAATCGAAGCGAAAAATAGGATGACGTAACGAAACACCCTGATGGCCAATCCCATTTCATTAATAGGAACGACAAAAGTTGAAATTGCCACAAGGGAGATGATTATAATCATCACATTGGATGTCAGGGCTGCTTCTGTTGCGGCTGTACCCAAAATTAATCCCCCAACGGTTGTGGCCGTCGCACTAATGGCTTTGGGCAGGCGAATACTGGCTTCTGTTAATAACTCCATGACGACTAACATAAACAGGATTTCCACAAAGGAAGCATAGGGGACACCGATCCGGCTCCCGGCGACGGACAGGGCGAGTTCCGCACGAATGACATCGGGATTATATGAAATGACCGCTACATACAGTCCCGGCAGTGTCAAGCATAAGAACAAAGCAAAATACCGCATTGATAAGGCAAATTTCGATATCCAGAAAGCGTGGTAGCTGTCTTCAATCGCCGTCATAAAATCAAAAAACACACCAGGTGCAATCACAGCGTTCGAATCACCGTCAAGCATGAGGACAACTTTTCCTGCCGAAATATTGTATATGATCCGGTCAGATCTTTCGGTAATCATTAGCTTTGGAATTAACGAGAACTTTTTGTGGTTAATCAGGGTACTAAGTTCGGAGGACGATTGAACGATATCCCTGTCGATATGTTTGACTCTTTGAAGCACTTCTTTGAGAACAAGATCATTGACTTCATCCTGGTCATAAATGACAGCCAGTGGAAGATTAGACTTTTGGCCAATGTCCAGCATTTCGATGGTTAAAGACGGCTGATGATAACGCTGCCGAATGATATTGACATTTGTCATTAAGCTCTCGCTTAATGAAAGTTGAGGCCCCTGAACCGTTGGCTCAACATTGCTTTCCAAGACATTATCTGTACTGACCAGCGTGAAATCAAACAAAAAAAGTTGATCGTTCACATAGATCAGGACACTGCCTTTGGTAAGTTCAATAAGCAGCTGTTCTTTCGTTTCAATGTTGACCCGGTTAGGGAGGGAAGACAAGTAAGCTTCTACTTCTCCCGTGGAAGACAGCTCAAAAAACGGCCGGATGATTCCTTCCTGCAGGCGGACACCGTCAACGACTGTTTTAATATACACAAGCAACATTTTTTTGCCTTTGATTTCAAGCGGCTTATGTACAATATCGAAAGAACTAATCTCTTTTTTTATCCATTCGATTGTTTCTGAAGGAGTGTATGGAATTGGAACTTTTTTACGCATGGCCGGCAGCTCCTTCACGTGGGTTATATATTGAGATATACTCGCATTTTTGCGTTTGCTCTTCCATAGTTTGCCGCAGGCGGGGGATATTATGCGAATCGGATAATTTTGGGATCCCTCAAGCAAGCAGCCGGCTATTACAGCGGCAAGGAAAGTCCATCACTGATTATCATAAAAAACAACACCGAACAGAACGCGTGACTTCCAGGAGCTTTATCATATAAAATCAATTAACTTAAATGCTTTGCTTTTACACCTTCGTATGCTGTGCCGCAGTTCGACAATGGGAAAAACATTGACAGGCTGTCCCAGTTGAACTATAATTTTCTAAAAAGTTAGTAATTTAGTAATGTATTGAGGAGTGGGGAAATGAGACGAAGCAAAGGACTTATGTCCCTGTTGGGAGCCATCCTGATCTTGGGGGCATGCGGCAGCAATGAATCTGCAGCACCGGAAGCGGAGCCTTCTGAAGGGAGCGAACCGGAAAGTACAGAAACGTATACAATTGGAATTACTCAATTGATGGAGCATCCTTCCTTGAACCAGGCAACGGAAGGATTTCAGCAGGCCCTTGAGGAATCAGACTTACATGTGGAGTTTGATATCCAAAATGCACAAGGAGACAACAGTGCCAACGACTCCATTGCGTCCAATCTGGCGGGACAAAATGTGGATTTAATCTTTGCCAATTCGACGCCAAGCGCCCAGGCAGCACTTGGTAAAACAACGGACATTCCGATTGTGTTTACATCTGTAGTGGATCCTGTCGGTGCAGAGCTGATTGATTCCATGGAAGAACCCGGCGGCAATGTGACCGGGACAAGCCATCATCATCCGGATTCAATTCCGGTAGCCCTGGAATTTTTGTCAGAGGAATTGGGGGCTGAAAAAGTCGGTATTGTCTATAATGCCGGTGAGCAAAACTCACGTGCCCAAATTGATAGAATACAGGAGCAGATGGATGAATATGGTCTGGAGTTGGTAGAAGCCACGGTTTCTACAAGTGCCGAAGTTAAGCAGGCAACAGAGTCAATTGTAGATCAGGTGGATGCTTTTTACATCATTACCGACAACATGGTAGTCTCTGCTTTCGAATCAGTTGCGGATGTTGCGACAAGCCAGAAAGTTCCCTTGCTGGCAGCCGATATTGACTCAGTCCCGAGAGGCGCCTTTGCTGCTTTTGGAGTGGATTTTACAGAAATTGGATATAGGGCTGGGGAAATGGCTATTCAAATTTTAAAAGGTGAGAAGACGCCTGCAGAAATTCCTGCTGAGCCGCCAAAAACATTGAAGTTCATGGTGAACAAGGAAGTGGCAGAAACCATCGGGGTGGATATCAAGCCCGAGTGGGAAGCCGAGATTTACGAGTAGAAACAAACTCCTTTTCAGGCTGTTAACCTGAGAAGGAGTTTTTTAAAGTAATAGAAACGTAGTTGTCCCACATGTTTCTCTGAAGGATTCCTTGTCTTCTCCTTAGAAAATTCAGCTTCTCTTTGAAAAAAACTCTCTGAACAGGTAGCCTGATTGTGGAAAATGCAGGCCGAGCTGCCATGCGCCTACGCCCCGCAGACCGTAGTCTATCACCAATTGGTATTTTGCTGCCCGTGCACGGACATCCTCAAACCAGACAATGTGCCTCCTGCCGGTTTCATCCCAATACGTAAAATGAGGCTGCTGGTACTCTTCGGAGTAGGAGATCGGTACTTGGTACTTCATAGCAGTTGCATAAGCATTGGAAACAGAAAAGGCGCTTGCACCGGCAACCTCTCCGTTGGTCATGGTCCAGTTATAACCATAGCGCGGAACGCCCAGCACAATTTTATCCCTGGACATCTTTGTCAACGCATAGTTAATCGTTTTTCTCACTTCGGTGATGGGCGCTACAGGCCCTGGGGCACTGCCGGCTTCATGCCAGTCGTACGCCATAATAAAAACAAAATCGACTGCAGCCCCAATCCCCCCATAATCAAATCCCCTCAGCCAAGGAATGTCCTCAGATGTTTTGGCGGGGACCGCTGCGGAAAGGGTAAAGCCTTCGGGCTGCAGCCGCCTCCGCAGTTCGGCCAAAAATCCGCTGTACAGGTCGCGCTCACTTTCTGACACCTGTTCAAAGTCCACGTTAACACCGGCATAATTTTTACTTTTGACCAGGTGATAGATATTCTCAATCACCCGCTGTCTTAACGACGGGTTATTTAACACTTGAAATGTGAGCTGAGAACTGAATCCTGCCTCTGTCAAATTGGTAATCACGGCAATAGGGGAGGAACCGTTATTCCAAATCAGGGAGATCAACTGCTCATCATCCAACGTGCTTAAACTGCCATCAGGTAACATATGATACTCAAAGACACCGAAGTTTTGGATGATCGGTGCAAACGTTTCAATGTTCAGTACATTTTGAGCCGGCGATGAAGGTGTGACATAACTGAGCCCTTCCTCAGGATACTTTTCCCTTGGCGGCAAATACAGCTCCATTCCGACTGCGAGATCGTCCGACTCCAGGCCATTATATAACCGAATCGAATCCGCTGAAATAAATGCACTCCGGGCAATCGTAAAAAGTGAATCGCCCGGCTGCACAATATATACATTTGATGGTATAAGTAAGTCCTGGCCCGGGACTAGCCGGTCTGTCCGCAACCCGTTTATTATCCGGAGACTGTCCATGGTAATCCGGTATTTTGCAGCAATGGAAAACAAAGAATCCCCCAGCTTCACAACATAAATAAACATATGGCACCCCGTTTCATTGCGGATGGTCTTACCATTGATATATATGAAAGGAAGCTTTTGCTTATGAATGGGGAAACGCTGGCACAATTTTACCTGTTTCAGCTACAGCGGCCCTACCTTTAATATAAATGTCCTTACTTTATGCCAGTCCTTTAAACGGCAACATCACATTCGCTGTTTTATAAGGTAATTCATCATTGGATACCTGCAACAAAGTTTGAAAAAAAAGAAGCAGGGCAGAGCCTGCTCCTATGGTAATTCATTTTCAGTCGGTATGCTTTTACATTCCGAGCATGTTCTGATTGCCATTTCATCTGCTCTTTTGCAATGTTTGTCCAGAATGCCGCTTAAAAGCAGCCTGGAGACTTCGTTCATAACTGAGCATGCGGGAATGGACATTCCTGCCCATCTGCATCATCAGTTAAAGGTCAGACATTCCGAGCCAGCTGGCTTTCCGGTGATCATTCACGATTTTATAATCTATACGTCTGATCAGTTTAATCCCCATTTTAGGATTTCGTGGATGGACCAAAGGCACCTCTATATTGGGCAGCCGGGTGACGGTCATTTAAACGATCCTCTCCAAATAGTTTTTGCCGGAAAGTACCATGTACTTCACCTGGATTCCGGGCCAATCCGCGCTGGCGGAGTACAGGCATCACATAATCAATGAACTCCTCATAGGAACCGGGAATTGTTGCACTAATCACATTAATCCCATCAACCCCGGCCTTTTGCCATTGTTCAAGTTGATTAGCAATGGTTTCTGGAGTTCCAGCTATTCTGATGGTTCTAATATGGTATAGGGCCAAATCTTTTACTGTAGGAGTTCTTCCTTCTGTGTATTCTTTAATCCAATGAATGAAACTTTTTACTCCCTTTGAGTCAATATTTTCAAGTGGTGTATCCAAGCTGACATTTCCTAAATCCATGCCTGCTGCACCAGCCATATGTGCAATCATCATTTCCAAATCAATTTTATTTTCAAGTTCAATTGCTTTACGCTGTGCCTCTTCTTCCGTTTTTCCTATGACAAAAGATAAACCTTGATAAAAACGAAGATCTTCGGCTTTTCTTCCATGCTGAACGGCCAGCTGTCGAGTTTCTTCAATTTGTCTACGGGCAATTTCCGGACTAGGTGCTTTGATAAATATGCCCTCTGCATTCCGGGCCGCAAAGTCCCGTCCGGTCGGTGAGGATCCGGCTTGAAATAGTACAGGTGTCCGTTGAGGTGACGGTGAAACAAGGTGAGGTCCCTCGACTTTATAATACTTACCCGCGTGGTTGATTTTATGCACTTTAGCGGGATCCGCATAGATTCCACTCTCTCTATCTTTCAAAAGGGCTCCTTCATCCCATGAACCTTCCCAAAGTTTATATAATACATCTGCATATTCATCCAGCGTACCGTAGCGTTCCTCGTGCGAGGCCAAACCCTCATAGCCATAATTTCGATAAGCATTCTCCAAAAACCCTGTGGTCATGTTCCATGCAACTCTGCCATTTGAGATATGATCAAGCGTCGATATCCGGCGTGCAAAGTTAAAAGGAGGTTCTTGCAGCGGAGAAGCCGTAAAAGCCAATCCGAGATGTTTCGTGTTAACCGCCAAAGCAGATAATAGCATCGAAGGATCATTGCTGGGTACTTGCAATCCCTTTTCAATATGATATTCCCATCCGCCGCGGTGGTTGCCATATAGTCCGACAACGTCTGCGAAAAAAATCGAATCGAAGCCGCCTTCGTCCAGCCGCTTGGCCAAGGAAACCCAAAGATCTATATCGTTAAAATTTCTCTGATAACCTTCTTCCTCGCGCCACAATCCGTGTAAATTGTGATTGGGTGTATTCATCAGAAAAGCCGAAAATGAAAGGGGTCTAGTCATACTGTTGTCTCTCCTTCAAAAAATAGTCACATTAATCATGCCAAGGTACTGCTTTTATAGAATAGTAATATCTATCTATATCTTAGCACACGCAACTGCTCACGTTGGCTGTTTAAATTAGTGTGAATTATTATTAAAGTCCTGCCGCCTGCGTGCACATTCTCTTTACTGCCCAATAAAAGCAGTATCAGTTTCTCAATGAATCATTGAGAAACTGATTCCTTTAGTTTTTTTTCAGCTTCATCGGGCGGTATCCTGTTCCCCCTTTTTGTCAATAGCCGCTATCAATCTTGTGCCTCCTCTTACGTCCAATGTACTTATTTCTGTCCTATTATCGACTTTCTAATGCATCCAAGTCCAGAATAGTCAGCCTCCTTTGTCCCGTTTGATCGATCCAGCCGTTTTCCTGAAATTCAGCCAGTTTTCGGCTCACGGTTTCTGGAGTTGTTCCCAAATAAGATGCAATATCTTTTTTCGGCATGGGAAGCGTGATAGTAGTAGACTTGTGATCATGGACCAGCTCCACAAGATAGGCGGCAATCCGCTTTTCGGTATCTTCCGAAGTCAAGCTGCTGATGAGACGCTCGGCCCGCTCCAGACGGCGGCTGATTTCTTCCATGATGTTTAAAGTAATGTTGGGATATTTTTTTAAAAACACTTTCAAATCGCTGCGCCTCATGACGCATAATTCAGTTTTTTCCATGGCCATGGCGTAGTGGTCGAAGGGAGATCCTGAAAATAAGGAAAGTTCCCCCATAAAGTCACCCGGTTCCAGGATTCGGATGAGCTGTTCTTTTCCGGATTCGGACAGACGAAAAATTTTTACACGGCCGCGGTGAACAATGTACAATTGGGCAGAATGGTCACCGGCTCCATAAATTTCCTGTCCTTTTTCATAAGTGACCGCTCTTGTCGCTTTGACGATCTCCTGCATTTCCGTATAGTGCAAGTGGTTGAAAATGGGCACTAATGAGACGCAGAGATTCTGCATTTCTTTAATATTTGGCTGAAGATGTCCACAATCTTTCATTGATTACACGCCCTTTCCTTTAAAATAAGCAAACACGGTAAATTCCCGGGATGACTGGTTCAAGCAGCTTCGGCTTTTTTCTCCCAATTGTAAGCTGTACGGTGGTTTTATTTTTACTATTATAACGAACCAGGCGGACGGCGTTAAGGATAACGATCAGGACGCTTAGTTCGCAGATCAGCATTCCGGAAGAAAGGAAGATTATTTGAAGGAGGACACCGTTAAGAAGGTGTCGACTGGATGCATTAGTATTGTTCCTTAGTACATGTTGAACAGGAAAACCGCTGCCCTTGATAGCAAATAGCGCATATTGGACAGGTAAATTCTAGCCGCGGACAAAAAGCAGCGCATATTGAAGTAATCACTGAAAAAAAAGGTGACGGCGATGCGTTTACTAAATTGGGTCTGAACCCACGCCTATTTTGGTAATGGAAACTCAATCAGTTTTTTTACAATTGAAAATACCATAGTATTGTTTCCAAATCAGGGGTAATCTCGGTTGAATGGTCACGCAAGTGACGTATTCGTTTCCGAACGATAGAATTCCCCCTGAATGGTTACGCAAAGATGGATCAATCCCATTCCAGTGAGCATAGTTGATGAACCCTGTATTCACTGCCGATTAAGCAAATTGAGTCAGAAATAAAGAGAAATTTCTCCCCACCGTAATTGGACCGGATCAGATGTTGACATAT
The DNA here is from genome assembly GCF_042680885.1 of Siminovitchia sediminis. Taxonomy (NCBI): domain Bacteria; kingdom Bacillati; phylum Bacillota; class Bacilli; order Caryophanales; family Bacillaceae; genus Siminovitchia; species Siminovitchia sediminis. The sequence goes on from NZ_JBHUEO010000013.1 coordinate 59,867, forward strand.
AAGAATTTTTATCATATTATTTATTTATCAATAAATAAAAAAGGAGAACAAATGGCTAAAGAAGATAAAAAAGAGATGATCATTGAAAATGCCGTAAAGATTTTTGCTGAGATGGGCTACTATAAAACGACGACTGGGATGGTAGCGAAGGCAACGGGCGTTACACAGCCGTATGTGTTTCATTTTTTTAAAAATAAGGAAGAATTGTTCAAAACAGTAATTGATCGCGCGTTCAGCCGTCTATATCATACGTTTTCGAAAGTGGATGCGCCGGCTGATCAATTGATCGAAACGATGGGCCGTGCTTTTTCTGAAATCATTAAAACTCATCGGGAGGAGATATTACTGGTGATGCAGGCGCATTCTATAGCAGAAGAAGGGATTAGGGAGTACGTCCGGCATTTGCACAAAACGATGTTTGAGACATTGACGCAAAAATTTGAAAAAGCTGGTATTCCGAAAGCTAAAAAGACAGCAGCACATTTTATTGGAACAGGTTTGCTGATTACCGTAGCAGAAGTTTTGGATTTGCCGGAAATGATTAAAGGAGATTCTTAAAAGAGAAAGCAAAGCAGCTTTCTTCTTTTAAAGTCAAATATTTATTGATTAATAAATAAAATGGAAAGGATGAGGTTCGGTGTTCAAAGGGGAAAAAGGGTTGGTTATGACGGGATTGTTGGGTTTTTTACTAGCGGCAGTGGTGGGGTTGTTTATTCTAGTACGCGGCCCTGTAGTGCTGCCTGAGGGCAATCTGGGAAATGCATTTTCTTTTAACGCGGCTATCGGAATATTTACGCTTTCCATTGCTGCCGTTTTGCCGTTAGCAGGATTTAGTATCAAGAGGAGAAAGGCAGTCAGGTGGTTGTTTATGAACGCTGTCTTGCATGCTTATGCCATTGAAACGATTCAACATTTCCGTGGTTTCAATCCGCGGTTTTCACGTGAAGGATCCGTCATTGACATGATTGCCGGGATGATCTTTGGCATCCAGTCGCTGCTTATTGTTACATTGTGTTTCATACTCATGTTTAAGTTTTTCAAAGTGTCGGCAAGCCCTCTTATATTGGGCGTGCGCTATGCTTTTATATCGGTATTTGCAGCTAATCTGGCAGGAGTTGCCATGATTGTTCTTCAAAGCCGGTTCCTTGGAAATGACGGGAATTTTATCGTATTGCACGGCATGGGCTTTCACGCTTTGCAAACGCTGGTTCTTTCCGGATGGCTTTTGGAAAAAGTTCATGGGAGGGATCGCTTGAAAAAAAGATTGATCCATAGCGGCAGCATCGCTTGGATTGCGTCCATTATTCTGATCGGGGTCCAAACTGTGCTGGGCCGTACCGTATTCGAATTTACCCTGCTGCCGATTCTCGCAGTCAGCCTGATCGTTATTTGGCTTGTCACCGTATGGGTGGCTGTCACTCTTTTTAAAAAAGCAGAGGGAGATCCGCAAGCTAAAAATACCAAGGTGTTGGAAAAACCGATTACGGACCAAACCATGATAATCAAATAATGTGAAGTATTTTCAGAGGAGCGAGGGATAGTATGCCGCCACCAGTGAGTCCAGTTTATCAACTGGCATGTAAAATCGGGTATTGGTCATCCATTTTGTTTGCTTTGACGGGGATCGGTTATGCAGCAGGCATGGTTGCTCTGCTCATTGCCTTCCCCGTTCCCGAATGGCGGGGAATCACGGACACAGTTGCAGGGTTCGATACGTCATATGTCACCTATTACAGCCTATGCCAAACGATGGCCTTTATCTCAGCTCCTCTTTTTGTGGTGATGATTTGCTGTGCACATGAATATACCTCTCCTGAAAAAAGGATATTAACGAGGATTTCCATTTGTTTTGGAATCATGTTTGCGCTGCTTTCTCAAGTATGAATTACTTCGTCCAATTTACCGCAGTCAGGCTAAGCATTGGTAACGGTCAGCTGGAGGGGCTGGAACAATTCGTTCAATGGAATCCGACATCTGCCTTTTATTCAATCAACCTTCTTGGCTGGACTTTATTTTTGGGGCTGGCCTCGTTTTTTATGTCACCTGTTTTTATGAAAGAAAAGAGGGGGAATTTGATTCAACGGCTGTTTATTCTAAACGGCATTACCTGTGGATTGGGTACGTTTTCGGTGGTTTTTGAAATCATGATCTATTTGGCTGTTTATCCTTTATTGATGACAGGTTTCATCACGACAGCCTCTATGATGGTAGGAATGATTTTTAAAAGAAATGCTGAATTGGTCTCGAAAAAGGATACTCAGATGTCGTTATAGCATTTGCCTGGACACACTTCAGCATATTTTACCGGATGAATCATATGTTCAAATGAAAAAAGGAGTGATAAATAGCGTAAAAAAAGTAGGGAAAGATGATTTCACCCCGGGCTATGTTCCGGGGCATAACCATCGAACTATAGATTATACCAGCCTGAACGATGGCCATGTGTTCACCAATACCATGATGTGACATCACCTGCCATTCCGACACGGAATGGAAGTCATGTAATTACACGGAGGGTTATGTTTTTTGGCTGGACAGGCATACACTGGTCCGGCGATTCCGGTCGGCAACGGCATGCATGTCCACTACTATGATTTTCAGACGGCGGAAGATGACGATCATAAACATGGGTAGACATGCCTGCTCCCGAAAAATGCAAAGTGGGACCTTACTAAAGAGCTCAACCCAGAGAATTATAAAAGAAAAAGGCTGAACTAAGTCGAATTCTAATAGAAGCATTTAAATCTTGGTTAAGACTTTTTGAAAATCCTTTTTAAAGGGGTTTCAGCTTACCCTCGATCTCCGAACGTCTCGGCTCTAAAAACGGAGGTAGTGAAAGAGATTCGCCTAGATGCTCCAGCGGCTCATCTGTCTCAAATCCCCGGCCGTCCGTGGCGAGCTCAAATAAAATTCCATTCGGCTTGGAGAAATATAGGGAACGGAAATAATGCCGGTTGACGAATCCTGAATGCTGGAATTCTTCATCGGTGATCCGTTCTATCCAATTTTTTAGCTCCTCTTCATCTTCCACACGGAAAGCCTCATGGTGGACGCCACCCCGTCCAAGCCTTTCCGGCTCAAATCCTTTTGTTCCTCCACATGAACTTCCGTCCCTGTTCCGCCTTTTATAGTTTCAAAGACGAGAATGTCAGGCTGGCCTTCGATGGAGGAACGTCAGCTCAGTGCCGGGGTTTCCCTTTGTATCCCATAAAAAAGGTGGTACATTGATGGGACATCCTGATTCACTGTCTTTTTTACCTGGCGCATTCCCAATGTCTCGGTATAAAAGTTCAAGTTCTTCTCAGCATTTACAGCATTTCAGATACATGGCGGTTTCCCTTCACTTGCATGAGGAGGCCTCCTATTTTGAAAAAATAACTTTGACTTAAAGCTGATCAAATCGTAAGGTATTCCAAACCCTCTCGTCAGTCAGCCGAATAGAGCAGTCGGGAGGGACGAACTCCCGCGGTATACGCCGGTAATTAAAACAAAATCCCCTATGGAACTGCAATAAGGGATTCCAAGGGGCGGTGTACTGCGTCCTGTCAGGAAGCGAAAAAAGGACGAATGACTCCGTCCGGTTCGAATATTACATTTTTCTAATAATAAAATTATCCTCCAGCAGCAGCCAGTTCTGCGGAAATGGATAGCCGAGGACCCAATAGCTGATACCTCGCAATCCCAATTCTTTTACCAAATTAAATTTTGCCTGCGCGCTGCGGGCATCCTCAAACCAGACTTCATGCTGGCGCCCCTGTTCATCGGTATAGCGGAAAAATGGGGACTGCGCCCTTTCGTCGTATTGGATCGTCGCACCATATCTTAGGGCGCGGCGCAGGGCCTCCTGCATATCAAAGGTTTCGGCTTCCTGGCCCTGAACATGGGGGAGGAGCCAATCCCGGGCATAGATTTGGAATCCCATGACAATTTTTTCTCTCGGCATGACGGAGAGGGCATATTCAATGACTCTGCGAATTTGGTTGATCGGCGAGATGGCCTGCGGAGGTCCGAGGCGGTATCCCCACTCGTACGTCATCAATATGACGAAGTCGGCGATCCTGCCATGCGCCTCGTAATCGTGTGCTTCGTATAACAGTCCCTGCTGCTGGCTGCTTGTTTTGGGAGCAAGGGCAGTGGAGACAAAAAATCCCAAAGGATGCAAACGGTCGACCGCCCGCTGGAGAAACTGATTATACAATTCCCGGTCAGTTTGTCTTACATTCTCAAAGTCGATATTCAGCAGGTGGTATCCTTTCTCATTCATGATATTCACAATATTGGTCAACAGGCGGTTTTGCAGTTCGGGACTTGCAAGAATGGTATGTGCCAGCTCTGTTCCGGGATCTTGGAAGGTAAAGTTGGTAATGCTCATCATTGGAACAACATGTTGTTCCTGCGCTGCCCGGATAATCGGCTCGTCTTGAATCGAAGTAAGCGTACCGTCTTCTCTCATTGTATAAACAAAAGGAGTGGCGTACGTAAGGAGCCTGCCGACTTCCCGTACTTCTCTTGCGCCGGTTTCCCCCAAATTAATCACATACGCATTGACATCAATGACAGGCTTTGGAAAAGGAATCACGAGGGAAGTGCCCGCCTGAATGACATTCGGGTTTTGAATTCTGTTTAATTTTACAATTTCCTGGACTGTCGTACCGTAACGCTGGGAGATCTGCCAAAGCGTTTCTCCGGATTGAACGGTATGAAGGCGGGCGGGGATTACCAGCACACTTCCAATTTGTAACATGTTCGGATTGGCCAGCTGGTTCACCCGAATCAGCGCATCCAGTGAAACACCATACCTTTGGGCAATTTGCCAAAGGGTCTCCCCGCTCCTGACAATATGCTGGCGGGCGGCAATGGGAATGACGAGCGCCTGTCCGACGATCAGGCGGTTCGGGTCCGGCAGCTCATTGGCTGCAGCAATTTGAGACACATTGCTGCCATATCGGCGGGCAATCGTTGATAAAGTTTCCCCGCTTCTGACAACATGAATAATCATAGATATCCTCCCTTACATACAAGTCATATGATTAATGTATGCGGTAGGAGCGGATGCAAGAATTAAGATCAAGGATTTGGTTTTCTTTCCAACAAACTGAGAAAGCTTTTTCTGTACCAGTACAATAGAAAACTATGGGAGATCACAAGGATGATGGCCAATGGAAGCAATGAAAGGTCCAGGAATAAATGAAGCAGAAAGATATTGGCAATGATGGGGGAAAGAACAGCAAGAGTCAGCGGCATATATTGATTGCACAGAAGCAAAACGCCGCAAAAGATCTCAAGCGTTTTTTCGGCGATGAGCAAATAATCAAATTCAAATAAAGCCATCGCCTCCGGACTTGTTGCGACAAATGGTTCCAGGCCGAAAAAGACAAAATACCCGTTGATGCCTGCAGCCAAAAAAATCACTCCTAACAACACCCGGCTGCTATGCATGAGAATGTTTGCCATACCGTACACCTTCTTTATAAATGATGAACAATGAATCCGCGTTCATGGAAATCCGGATGGGGTTATTTTTATAAAAAAATAGATTTGTTGTAATCCCGTGATTCAAAGTTTCAGCAAAACAGGGCAGGAAATGAATCAAACACTTGATTATACTCAGGCACCTGACGAAAGATACCATCCTTATGTGACGGTCCGGAACTTCACTCTCTATCATCATAAACCTGTCATTCCGTCTTTGGAACCATTTTGATCCCGGATGATTGAATTTTTTTATCTATGGAGGAGCGGGTTAATTTTATAGTTATAGTGTCGCTATCCCCCGACTGGTGCACGTCTGTCACTCCCGGGAATAGGATAAAAGGAAAAAAGGATGAACATGATGCCTATAGACTTGCCGGTTTCCATCAAAACGGTTCGGATGAGTGACGGACAGGGAAAGACGATTGTATATCCAAGGGTAAAAGGTTTGGCAAATCAAACCCTTGAACATCTCATCAATCGGGTAATCGTTTCTGCTACCCGGCAGCTGATCCATCAACAGATTCAAGATAGCCCATCGACACTGATAGAGATGATTGCATCCTATGAAATAAAAAATAATCAGCGCCGAGTTTTGAGTCTGTCTTTGTCGAATTATGCATACCATTACCACGCAGCTCATGGGATGACTTACTTACGAGCTTTGACGTTTGACCTTGAACAAGGAAAGCTGTGCCAACTGAATGATTTGTTTAAGCCGGGAAGCGACTATTCCGCAGCATTGCTGTCTTTGATCAGAGAACAAATCAAGCAGCGGAACATCCAGCTTTTGAACGACCTTCCTCCAAAACTGAATGAACAGGCATTCTATATAGCAGACAAAACGATTGTTCTCTACTTTCAACTTTATGAGATTACACCGTATGTTTTCGGTTTTCCTATGTTTCCGATCTCCGTCTATGATGTATGGGATATCATTGATGAAAACGGCCCCCTTGGGCGGATGGCTGCCCAATAAAAGACGGTTAAGCATAGGGCAGGGGGCAGCAGGCAATGGTTTGATTGCCACTGTAAAAGCCTTTTGGGTCAAACTGTAATCATTCATTTGAATAAGATGAAACATTTCATTAATGAAACATTTGATTAAATTGTTAAGGATCGGGTACCACAGAGTCTGGGCCTATACTCTATTTTTAAGAAATCATTTTTAATCAATCATTTGTTTAGTTAAGAATTTTTCTTAATCAATCATTTGATTATGGAAATCCTGGATACATGTTATCCGGCGGGGGATAAAGAGACAGTGGCCCAATGTCTGATTAAGCAAAAAGGGTTCGGGCCTGCTCCATACAAAGCAGGTCCGAACCCTTACGATTATTCTATTTCTTTCATGAATTGCTCCAAATCATCGAGCATGAGGTTGGCAGCAATCACTCCACCTGCTGTGTTCCAGATTGAATCATTTACTTTATAAATATTTCCGGATTTGACGGCATCCAGATTTTTGAAAAGGGGGTTGTTCAACCATTCCTCTTCCAATGCCTGGGCTTCTCCGTCGCCGGTTTCATACGTAAAGTAAAAGATGATATCCCCATCCATGGCAGGAATCCGTTCTGGAGATACATTTTTCTCGGCAAAGTCGTCAACATCCTGGCTTTCGGGGCGTGCAAACCCAAGCTGCTCCAAAATGACACCTGCAAAGGTGTCTTTGTGGTAGATGCGTACGTCACCTGCCATAAAGCGGACGAGTGAGATTTCTTTTTCCAATTTGTTTCCGAATGTTTTTTTCAGCTCATCAATGCGCTCATCAAAGTCGTTTAGAATAGTTTCTCCCTTTGCTTCTTGATTGACAGCTTCCGCATACAGTTTGAAATTCTCTTTCCAGTCTCCCCGGAGCGTTTCAGCAAATACAGTTGGTGCAATGGCGCTTAGTTGAGGATAAATGTCTTCCTGCCTCATTTTATTCCCAATAATGAGATCCGGCTTCAGCTTGGCAACTGCCTCAACATTTACCTGGCTCTCCTCACCAACTACTTCCACGCCTTCCATTTCATCAGTAATATGTTCATACCACGGATCACCGACCCATGACTTGACCGCTCCGACCGGTTTCACTCCAAGAGCAAGAAGGGCTTCTGTTCCTTCATTTGTTAAAATGACCACCCGCTTCGGTGTATCGGGAATTTCTGTCACGCCCATGGCATGCTCCACCTTATAGCCCGTGCTGCTTTCGCTTTGTCCATTACTTCCTTTTTCCGCTTCCTCCTGATTGCTGTTCCCGCAAGCTCCCAGAATGAGCATAATGAACAGGGTGCCTGCGAGCAACACTCCTTTATGTAGCTTCATCGCTTTCCTCCTACTTAATGAAAATGATTATCAATTAGGTCTTCTTTATCTTAAAAGAGAGCGGTTACTTTGTCAAGAAATAATTGAGAATGATTATCAAAGTCATTGACTTCTTCCTAAACATTCAATAAACTTGGAAGCAAGAAGTCTTTTAGAGGAGTATTTTAATAGGATGCAAACGTCTAATGGGGTGAAATTCCTTTATATTATTGTTGGCATACTGCTGCTGGTCTTACTGATGGGCATGAGCATCGTATACGGATATACAGATACTTCCATACAAGTGGCAGTCCGGGCATTTAAAAATTTTGACGGGTCCAACGAACATATTGTGATTCAGTCCGTTCGGCTGCCCAGGGCTCTCATTGCTGCCGCAGTAGGTGCTAGTTTGGCTATAGCAGGGGTGTTGGCGCAAACACTGACAAAAAATCCGCTTGCTTCTCCCAGCATATTGGGAATTAACTCGGGCGCAGGATTTGCAGTTGTGATGGCGGTTACTATATTTAACATTTCAAGTCTTCAGGCATTTGCTTGGATTTCCTTTTTGGGAGCGGCAATCGCCGCTTTCAGTGTGTATGCGATCGGGTCCATCGGCAGGGAAGGGCTCTCGCCGATGAAATTGACATTGGCGGGTGCTGCCATGGCAGCACTTTTTGCTTCTTGCACCCAGGGCCTTCTTGTGATGAATGAGGCAGCATTGGAACAGGTGATGTTCTGGCTGGCCGGGTCGGTAGCCGGAAGAAAGATGGAAATATTATTTTCAGTTCTTCCCTATATGACGCTTGGAATCGTGCTTGCTCTGCTGTTGGCCCCCAAGTTGAACATATTGTTAATGGGAGAAGACGTGGCCAAAGGTTTGGGATTGAGAACGGCTATCGTGAAACTGGCAGCCGGCCTGGCCGTCATTATCTTGGCAGGAAGCGCAGTAGCTGTAGCCGGCCCCATCGGGTTTATCGGTATTGTCATTCCTCATTTGTCCAGGAAACTCATCGGCATTGACCATCGCTGGCTCATTCCTTTTTCAGGAATCATGGGAGGGATGCTGTTGACGGCTGCAGATATCGGCGCAAGATATATTATCATGCCGCAGGAGGTTCCTGTCGGGGTGATGACTGCTGTGATTGGAACACCCTTTTTCATTTATATCGCCAGAAAGGGGTTCAATCCATCATGAGTAAGTATCGAAGCTTCCGACTATTTAACAATAAGTTGTCATTTTTAGCAGATCGTAAAGCGGTCTCCGCTATTTTACTATTATTGATGCTTTTGGCAGCAGCTGTTATTGCGAGCACTGGTCTCGGTGATGTAAAAATGACCCCCTGGGGCGTACTGCAGGTTTTTTCAGGAGCCGGATCAGACCTGGACCGCCTGGTAGTGATGGAGTTTCGTCTGCCGAGAACGATTATTGCCGTTTTTGTCGGAATGGCGCTGGCAACAGCAGGCGGTATCCTGCAGGGCATGATTCGAAATCCGCTTGCTTCTCCGGATATCATCGGAATTACCGGCGGTGCTGGTGCAGCGGTTGTCGGCTTCCTTACTTTATTCAGCAATCAGGACAACGTGTTGACCGTCAGCATAGACTGGCTTCCGCTGGCAGCTTTTATTGGGGCATTCACCACTGCTTTGCTCGTATATTTATTATCGTGGCAAGGTGGAGTATCTCCGGTCAGACTCGTATTGATTGGGATTGGCATCGCTGCACTGATGCAGGCAATCATTACCTTTTTAATGATAATGGGGCCGATTCACCAAGCGGCACAGGCCAATATTTGGATTACCGGAAGTGTAAATGGATCGAATTGGTTTAATGTACAAGTCATTGTCCCATGGGTAGTACTGCTGTTAATGGCAGCCTTTATTTCAGCCGGAAGAATTAATGTTCTGGAGCTGGGTGATGACCTGGCCACAGGTTTGGGCAGCAGGATACAGAGGCAGCGTTTTGTTCTGCTGGTCATCAGCACAGCTTTAGTAGGGGCAGCTGTTGCTTTTGCAGGCGGCGTCGGCTTCGTCGGATTAATGGCCCCCCATATGGCGAGAAGGATCGTTGGTTCCGCATATGGCGCTTTGCTTCCGGTTTCCGCTTTAATCGGAGGATTGATTGTCCTTCTGGCAGATGTTATTGGCAGGACCTTATTTCTGCCGCTGGAAGTTCCTGCAGGGGTGTTTACCGCAGCGATAGGAGCACCGTATTTTATATATCTTTTATTTAAAACCAGAAATTCTTTATAAAGGAGCGGATCCTGAAAATGGATGTGATTCAGACTGACTCTCTGAAGCTTGCGTATGGTGATAGAATCATAATAGATGAACTTGATTTAACGATCCCCAAGGGGAAAATTTCTGTCTTTATTGGAGCCAATGGATGCGGAAAATCAACCTTGCTGCGTTCTATCGCGAGACTGCTTAAGCCTCAAGGAGGATCCGTTCTATTATCAGGGCAGGACTTATCAAAGCTTCCAACCAAGGAAATTGCAAAGCAGATGGCTATTCTTCCGCAGTCCTCCACTGCCCCGGAGGGGCTTACTGTAATGCAGCTTGTTAAGCAGGGCCGGTATCCTTATCAGACATGGATCAGACAGTGGTCAGCGGAAGACGAGGCCGCTGTAAAAAAAGCACTGAAGGCTACCGGTTTATCAGATTATGCGGACCGTCCGGTTGATGAGCTGTCTGGAGGCCAAAGACAAAGAGCCTGGATAGCTATGACACTTGCCCAGGATACAGATATCCTGTTGTTGGATGAGCCGACGACCTATTTGGATATGACCCATCAAATTGACATTTTAGATCTGTTGTTTGAGCTGAATGAACAAGAAGGCAGGACGATTGTGATGGTTTTGCATGATTTGAACCTCGCCTGCCGGTATGCCCATCAAATTATTGCCATTCGTGATCAAAAAGTGTATGCCCAGGGAAAGCCGGAGAATATTGTCAATGCTCTTTTGGTACGGGAAGTGTTTAACATGGATTGTGAAGTGACAGCAGATCCATTATTTGGGACGCCTCTGTGTATTCCATACGGAAAGGGACGGCGGATAATTAAAGGCGGGGATATGCATGTGGTTAAACAAGCTAAGTGACTGCGATGTTCAACAACTGAAAAAGTACCGGCTTGCCGATACCGCCGACAGCGAATCTTTGGATTATTCGTCACTGCTTGACTTAAAGAAGCTGCCTGAAACGCTTTTAATGCTGACGGGAAGAATTGGTGCCCCAAACGCCTGTGTAACAAGCTCTATCCTTATCAAAAGAATGGCCTTTTATGCAGTGATTCATATATATGCCATGACGGCGCTGGGTAAAAAGCTGAAAACGGAACCTTCAAAGCTGAAATTGATTGACAGCGCTCAAGATGACCTGTGGCTTCCTGGTTTTTTCATGAACCCCTTGGAGGCCGAAGATCCGGGAGAGAACAGAGATCATTGGCGTGACAGCATTATCCGTGAGGTATTTGCGGATGGCCTGACTCCGCTGATTTACTTGTTAAAGGAACAGACAAGACTTAAAGAAGAAGTCATGTGGGAAAACATTGCGGTCTATGTACATTGGATTTTTAAAGAAATCGAGGAAAATCATCAGCTTGGGGAGCAGGCTGCGAAAGACCGCCAATACATTTTTCTTGAAGCTCCTGGAAAGCTGTTTGGAACGGTGCATAATCCCTTAACATCATTTTTCCAGCTATCGAAAAAGGGTCGGGTTACCTGCTGTCTTTCGTTCATGCTGAGAAATAGAGAAAAGAAGAAGTGTGCTGCTTGTCCCTTGGCATCCCGGGAGACCTAGCGGAATTCTTTTTATTTCGACAGGATTCGAGCGTATTCGGGTGGTGACAGGCACTTGTCGAAAACCTAAAAAAGCACAGCAACCGGAGCTGTGCTTTCTTTTATTGATTGTTGATCTAAACCAGCACAGCTCAAACTATGTCTTTCTCTTCGACAAATTTCGGGCAGTTTCGGGGCGTGACAGGCACTTGTCGAAAAATTTATTGAATATTAATATAAACGATTAAGATTACCGCAGCCAATACGACTCTGTAGATGGCAAAAGGCATTAATTTGATCCTGCTGATTAAAGCCAGGAAAAATCGGATGGACAGCCAGGCAAAGATAAAGGCACTGATAAATCCGACGACGAAAAACGGAATGACATCCGCCGTCATGACGTCCATCTTTTTATATAAGGAGACGGCACTTGCCCCAAACATGATAGGGACAGCCATAATAAAAGTAAAATCGGCTGCTGCCCGGTATTGTAGTCCGAGCAATACGCCTCCGGAGATCGTGGAGCCAGAACGGGAGAAGCCGGGCCATAAGGCGATACATTGGAACAGGCCAATAAGAAAGGCCTGCTTGATCGAAATGTCGTCGAGGCTCGTTCGCTGCTCCAGTGCACCTTCCGACCGCGCCTTCCAGTCTGCTGCTGCCATGAGGATGGCACCGGCAACGAGTCCGATCAATACGGTCTCAACTGAAAATAAGTAGGTATCAATGAAATCTTCCAAGGTCAATCCCAAAATAGCGGCTGGAATGAGCCCTACAATCACATGAATTAATCGAAGGCGGTGTCCTTCTTCCGGAACGGGAGAATTCTTGGTACGGATTCCGATCAGGCTTAACATGCGCGGCCAGAAGACAATGGCTGCGGCCATGACGGACCCAAGCTGAATAACGACTTTAAATGTATTGGCAATTTCCTGCGAGTTCAGCAGTTCTGCCGATTTTAATAAAATATCATCCACGATAATCATATGTCCTGTAGAAGAAACGGGAGCAAACTCGGTCAGCCCTTCTACAAGCCCCAGCAGTAACGCAACAATGAATTCCCAAATACTCATTCTTTCTATATCCTCACTTTCCAATGATGCTCTCATTTTGAATGAAAAGAATGGAGTTTATCAGACTTGTCCATTATTACATAATAACGTACAATCTTTACCAAGTACTACACATTTTTTGAAGGCGGACTAATTTTATGTTATGAAATGGGAAAAGCATATAGTATAATAATTTATAAGAACTATTCTGTTCGGCTCATAAATCGTACAGATATCCTGAAAAATATAGGAGGTGTACGCCTTTCTTTGAAAGGCGAACTATTTGGACGTTGCCAGTTTAATCGTAATTGTCATTTTAATTGCTTTAACCGCTTTCTTTGTAGCAGCGGAATTTGCAATTGTAAAAATTAGGAGCAGCCGCGTTGACCAGCTGATTGAGGAAGGAAAACCTTCAGCCAAGGCGGTAAAACATATTACTACGCATTTAGATGAATATTTATCTGCCTGTCAGCTGGGGATCACGATTACAGCGCTCGGAATAGGGTGGCTCGGCGAACCTGCCATCAAGTCATTGTTGGATCCTTTGCTGATAAAAATGGGAGCTGGACCAGCTGTTTCCCATATTTTGTCGATTGTCCTTGCTTTTGTGGTCATTACATTTTTACACGTAGTGGTGGGTGAGCTGGCACCAAAGACGGTTGCCATCCAAAAAGCAGAGGCAGTGTCCATGTGGACAGCAAAGCCGCTCATCTGGTTCTACCGTATCATGTTCCCTTTTATCTGGCTGCTGAATGGATCCGCCCGTCTCTTGGTCAAGATGTTTGGGATGCACTCTGTATCGGAGAGCGAGGTATCCCACTCTGAAGAGGAACTGAGGATTATACTGTCTGAAAGTTTTAAAAGTGGGGAGATCAACCAGTCTGAATTGACATACGTAACAAATATTTTTAAATTTGATGACAGGGTGGCAAAGGAAATCATGGTACCCCGAACCGAGATGATCTCTTTCTCGACAGAGGAGTCCATTGAAGATTGGGTAGATGTCATTAAAGACGTCAAATTTACCCGCTACCCGATCTATGAAGGGGATAAGGACAATATCATTGGTCTGATTAATATAAAAGATATTCTATTGGAGCAAATCCAAAATACAGATGATGATCGCGGATTCGACGTTTCAAATTATATCAAACCGGTGATTCATGTGATTGAAACAGTACCCATCCGAGATTTGCTGCTAAAAATGCAGAAGGACCAAACTCACATGGCGATTCTTCTGGATGAATACGGTGGAACATCTGGTCTTGTCACTGTGGAAGACATCGTTGAGGAAATCGTCGGTGAAATTAAGGACGAGTTCGATACGGATGAAATTCCTGATATTACGAAAATAGGGGAAAGCCACTACAAATTTAGCGGGAAAGTACTCATTTCAGATGTAAACGATCTCCTTGGGACCGATCTGTCAGATGATGACGTGGATACACTGGGCGGATGGGTATTATCCGAAAAGTTTGATGTAACGGAAGGTGAATCTCTTCACGCCGACGGCTTTGAATTTAAAATTACTGAATTGGACGGCCATCAAATCCAGTTCGTGGAAGTGTGCCAGTTGAAAAAAGATCAAGCTGTGGAGCAGCAAAGCGAAGAAGGAGCTATATAAACTGGGCGGAGGGAAACCTCCGTCTTTTTGTTATTTCAAATCCATTCCTCTTGGTGCCCGGCCTTGATGGTTCAATGTTTGTTGGGCAGCCATCTCTATTTAAAAGGCGGTTTTCGGAGTGTCGCGGTTTGCATGGGTCATGATTCATGCGGCGGCCATTTTCAGTTCAGGTCGGCCTGCACGGAAGTCATTGAAATTCTAAGCGCCCAATTCCAGCAGACCGCAGCTTGTTTGGCAGTCCTGGACGGCTCCAGGCGCCCAATTTCAAGGCAACACCATGTATTAGGTAGTCAGGAACTATTCAATGCGCCCAATCCCATGGAATTGCCACTTTTTTGGGCTCTTAGCACTTCCCCCTGTTGTTCATCGCTTGTTCGGACCGCCCCCCATTCGAAGCGCAGATTGTGCCCGGTTTGCATGTAGTCATTCGGTTATTCAACCCGTCCTATCCAATACCAAATACCGCCATCTAATTGGCAGCCATGTCTCATTTAATGGCCCCAAACCCAATGCACCTCCATCTAATCAGCACTATTCCTTATTTAATCCGGCCATTTTCAATCCTTTCCCTCCTGTATTTATAAGCTCTTGAACCATTGACATCATATATGATTTCAAATATGATAAACATATGATGAAAGAGAATAAACAACAGAGAGCCTATCGGATTATTAAGTCACGGATTGTTGAAAAGGTGTATGCACCTGACCAGAGGATTGTCATTGACCAGCTGGCAAAAGAATTGCAGACGAGTTCGATTCCGATCAGGGAAGCGATCCGGCAGTTGGAGGCAGAAGGGCTTATTGAGTACAAGCGGAATATCGGTCCCGTGGTAGCACCCATCAATGAGTCGGAATATTACGAGAACCTTCAATTGCTGGCTGTCCTTGAAGGGTATGCGGTTGCTTCCTGTGCCCGCAATTTCCCTGCTGCCAAAATTTTAAAGCTGAAAGAGAAAAATAAACAGATGAAGGAGGCATTGGAAGACTTTGATTTTATCGCTTTTGCGAAGCTGAATGAGGAATTTCATTACATCATTTATGAAGAAAATACGAATAAGATCCTCATTGAAACCATTAAAACCATATGGAAACGTCTGCACGCCATCAGGGGAATCGGATCTACCTTGTATTCAGGAAGGGTAAAAGAGTCCATTAAAGAACATGAGGAGATTATCTCGCTTCTTGAGAAAAAAGCAGATCCGCAAACGGTAGAAGAAGTGGTGCGCCTGCATAAATTCCGTACAGCAGAAGATTTCGAAAGACGCCGTTCCTTGAATGCCGGTACGACTGTCGAGAGCTAAGAAACAGAATAGATCATCCTGTTTCTTTCTTTTTTTATAAAAATAAATGTGTATTGATCAGGAGATAAAAAAAGTGTTGTAAGCGATTACCTAAAAATTTATAAAAACGTTTGACATTATATATGTAATCATATATGATTTAACTGTTCAGAAAATTAACCCACCTTAAAAAATGTAGGAGGTTGAAGATTTGATGCCATCTTATAAAGAAGCAAAGGAAAGATTCAGAGGGTCTATTGCTCCGGTAGTCACTCCTTTCCATGAAGACGAAAGCCTTGACCTGGAGACATTTAAAAGACTGATTGATTGGCAGATTGAAAGCGGAAGCCATGGGATCTCCGTTACCGGTACGAGCGGTGAGCCCAGCTCGCTGACAGTTGAAGAAAGAGAGATTGTCATGGAGACTGCAATGAAAGCGGTTGCCGGGCGTGTTCCGTTCCTTCCCGGGACCGGATCTGTGAACCATAACGAAGCGATGAGACTGACAAAAGCTGCACAGGAAATGGGTGCAGACGGAGCCATGGTGATCGTTCCTTATTACAATAAGCCAAACCAGCATGCATTGTACAAACATTTTAAAACGATTGCCGATGCGGTCGATATTCCGATCATTCTCTATAATATCCCCGGAAGAACGGCTGTCAACCTGGAAGTGGAAACGATTGCACGTCTTGCGGAGGATTGCCCGAACATTATCGGAATCAAGGAATCCAATAAAGACTTCGAACATGTCAACCGCGTACTGTTAAAAACAGGCCGTGATTTCAATCTGTATTCCGGTATTGAGCTTCTCTGCTATCCGATGCTTGCGATCGGCGGAGCAGGTCATATCAGTGCAACATCCAACGTTGCGCCTGCGCCTGTTGCTGAAATTTATAATGCGTGGGCAGAAGGCGATGTAAAGCGTGCGCAGGATATGCACTTTGAAATGATGGAACTGAATGACATTTTATTTAAGGATACAAATCCTGCCGTCGCAAAAGCAGCGCTGGGCATGATGGGCAAAATTAAGCCGGTATTGCGTAAACCAATGGACATTCCTTCAGAAGAACTGCAAAAGGAGCTTCGCCAAGTATTGATCAATTATGGGATTGAATTAAAAGATCAAGTAAAGAACTAATATTTTTTTTAAAAAAAGGGAGGGGGTTCTCCCTTGAACCGTCTCCTTACAAGGGAAGGTGATTTTTTTGTCACAAAAAACAGCAGCACAAACACAGTTGCGGAAACACGAAAAGCAATCGGATATCAAATTGTATATTAACGGCCAGTTTATAGAACCCGCGAGCGGAGTCTATTTCGATAATCGCAGCCCATTTACAAATGAAGTGATTAACCGCGTAGCAGAAGGGCGCAAAGCAGATATTGACAAATCTGTTCAGGCTGCCAAACGAGCTTTTAAAGAAGGGTCTTGGGGCACAATGAAAGTGTCCGAGCGAATGAAGTATATTGAAAGAATTGCAGATTTAATCGACGAAGAGGCAGAAGAATTGTCGTATCTGGAATCCTTGGATACCGGACTGCCCATCGCGCAGACAAGAAACATGGCAGCACGTGCAGCGGAAAACTTCCGCTTCTATTCCCGCATGGTGCAGACAAGAATGCACGGAGAAGCATACTTGCAAGACAGCGAGTTTGTCAACTACACAGTGTACAGCCCGCTTGGGGTGGTAGGGCTGATTACGCCATGGAACGCACCGTTCATGCTGACCACCTGGAAAATAGCGCCTGCACTGGCAACCGGAAACACGGTGGTATTAAAACCGGCTGAGTTGTCACCGCTTACAGCCAACAAACTGGCAGAAATTATTCAAAAGGCTGAACTTCCCGAAGGTGTGTTCAACATTGTACACGGATACGGGGAAACCGCAGGTGCAGCGCTTGTTGCTCACCCCGATGTAGAAGCGATCTCATTTACAGGCGAGACGGTAACGGGATCGATCATTATAAAAAATTCAGCCGATACGCTGAAAAAGACTTCTATGGAACTGGGTGGAAAATCACCCCTCATTGTGTTTGATGATGCGGACCTTGACCGCGCGCTTGATGCGGCTGTCTGGGGGATATTTTCCTTTAACGGTGAACGCTGCACTTCCAACTCGAGAGTATTTTTACACAAAAACATTAAGGACCAATTTGTTCAAGCCTTAAAAGAAAGGGTCCAAAAAATTAAGATTGGCGACCCGATGGATGCTTCGACACAATTGGGACCGCTCATCAGCCTGGAGCATTTTGAAAAAGTATCAGGCTATATTGAACTGGCAAAGGAAGAAGGGTGCGAAGTGGTACAGGGTACGGTTCCTGAACAGTTCAAAGCAGGAAACTATGTCCCTCCGACCTTGCTGTTAAATGCAACAAACGACATGAGGGTGTGCCAGGAAGAGATCTTCGGACCGGTGATGGCGGTCATTGAGTTTGAATCAGAAGAAGAGGTTGTTAAAGCCGCCAACGATGTGAAATATGGCCTGGCAGGTTTCGTATGGACGAATGACATTAAACGCGGCCACCGCGTGGCACAGGCTGTCGAAGCAGGAATGCTGTGGATCAATGCCCAGAACGTGCGGGATCTCAGAATTCCGTTTGGCGGAATGAAGGCAAGCGGAATCGGACGGGAAGGCGGACATTACGCCATCATGGAATTTTATACAGAGCCAAAAGTGATCCATGTCGCCATTGGAGACCACCTTATTCCGCAATTCGGAAAATAATTTAAAGGAGAGTGAAAAACGATGCCAGCCAAGACAGGAAAAGAATACTTGGAACGTTTGAAAAAGGCGAACAACAATGTGTATATTCATGGTAAAAGAGTGGATGACGTCACTGAGCATCCGGCTTTCAAAGGGGTTACAAAATCCATGGCCCGCTTGTATGATCTGCAATATGAAAAGCCGGAAAAAATGCTTTATACCTCTCCTGCCAGTGGAGACCCGGTCGGCATGACGTATAAGATCCCGGAAACCATTGACGACTTGATTGCGCGCCGTGAAGCTATCCAGGAGTGGGCACGTACATCCGGAGGAATGATGGGGCGGGCGCCGGACTACATGAATGCGGAAGTGATGGCCACTGGAGCAGCCGCTGACTTCTTTGCCGAAGCGGATCCCAGTTTCGCCGAAAACGCGAGAAAGTATTACGAGTTTGCACGTGAAAATGACCTGAGCTTGACCCACACACTGATTCATCCGCAGGTGAACCGCGCAAAGGCACAGGCAGAGCAGAAAGATGCCAATGTGGCACTTCACCTTGTTGAAAAAAGAAGCGACGGAATTATTGTGGACGGTGTTCGATTGCTGGCGACGCAGGGCGGCATTACAGATGAACTCATCGTCTTTCCGTCCACGGTGAACAAATCTGATACAAAAGATGATCCGTATTCATTGGCCTTTGCTATTCCAAACAATACAAAAGGGCTGAAATTCCTCAGCCGTGAATCGTTCGACTACGGCAAATCCACTTGGGATCATCCGCTTGCTTCCCGCTTCGAAGAAGGGGACGCGATCGTATCGTTCGACAATGTATTTGTCCCGTGGGAGCGCGTGTTTGTCTGCGGGAATGCGTCGATCTGCAACCGCACGTTTAAAGAAACAAACGCGGTTGTTCATATGTCACATCAAGTCGTATCGAAAAATATAGTGAAAACTGAATTTGTCCTTGGCGTGGCTTTAAGCATTATGGAAGCAATCGGCATAGATCAATTCCAGCACGTACAGGATAAAGGCGCTGAAATTATGCTTGTCCTTGAAACGATGCGTTCGCATATGTACCGGGCTGAACATAACGCAAAAATCGATCGATGGGGCGTCATGACCCCGGATTTCACAGCGCTGGACGCAGCGCGCAACTGGTACCCGCGCATCTATCCCCGCCTGTCTGAAATCATCCGTATCCTGGGAGCATCCGGCCTGATGGGAATCCCGACACACGACGACTTTGCCCATGAAGAAATCGGACCTATCCTCGAGCGCGGCCTTCAAGGCAAGAACTTGAACGGCTACGAGCGTGTCCAGCTGTTCAGATTGGCTTGGGATATGACTCTCAGTTCATTTGGTGCCAGACAGACGCACTATGAATATTACTTCTTCGGCGATCCGATCCGCATGGGTATGACCTATTTCAATGGATATGAAAAAGACACATACAAAGAATTCGTATCGGAGTTTCTGAAAAATGAAACGTCATCCAAGCCGGATTTTATGAAAGCATAGGGGGGAAATCGGATGGAATTTAACATTATCCGCTGTGCACGAACCGTGCTGCATGTAACCAATTTGGAAGCGTCCAGAAAGTTTTATGTAGATACACTTGGTTTTATTGAAACAGAATCAGATGCAGAGAACTTGTACCTGAGAGGACTGGAAGAGCATAACCACCACAGCCTCCATTTAAAGAAAGGAAAAAAGCCGGTCGTTGAAGCGCTTGGCTATAAAGTATCATCAGAGGCTGACCTGGATGCCTTGGAACAATTTTTTACTGCAAAAGGTTATCAAACGAAGTGGATCAAAGAAGGAGAGCAGCATGCCATGGGGCGGGCCCTCCGCGTACAGGATGTTTCGGGGCTGCCGCTCGAATTTTATGCAAAAATGGAGCATGCAGAACGCCTTCTCCAGCGTTATGACCTCTATAGGGGCGCGCGTGTCCAAAGAATCGACCATTTTAACTGCATGGTCCAAGATGTGGAAAAAGCACAGGAATTTTATATGAAAGCTCTTGGATTTGCCTGCTCCGAATATACGGATACGAAAGAAGGCGACGTATGGGCTACGTGGCTCCACCGGAAGCAAACGGTTCATGATCAGGCTTTCATGAACGGGGTAGGACCGCGTCTGCATCATATCGGATTTTGGCTGCCGGATCCGCTCGCGCTGATCCATACGTGCGACGTTCTTGCAGCTTCAGGATACGGAAAGAGCATTGAAAGGGGACCGGGCCGCCACGGATTATCCAACGCCTTTTTCCTATATGTCAGGGATCCGGACGGACACCGCCTTGAGTTCTACAGCGGCGACTACTTGACGAGCGATCCGGACTTTAAGCCGATTCGCTGGGTTCTTGATGACCCGATGCGCCAGACATTCTGGGGACATGAAGCGCCGGACAGCTGGTTCAACGAAGCATCCACTGTGTTGGATGTTACCAGCGGCAAAGAAGTGGAAACGAAAGAACCGAAGCTGGCAAAACGCAAGCCGGAGTTTATGATTTAAGCTTTTGATGAAGGGAGAGACGACCATGGAGGACCGTCTGTTCAGAACTGCTATGGGTAAATTTGCAACGGGAGTCACTGTCATCACCACCAAAGTGGGGGGAAACGTCCACGGCATGACGGCGAACGCGTTTATGTCCGTATCGCTGAACCCGAAACTTGTCCTCATTTCCATCGGAGAAAAAGCGAACATGAACCGGCTCATCAAGCAATCCGGCAAATTTGCGGTCAGCGTCTTGAACGAAAGCCAGCAGGACCTGTCCGCCTATTTTGCAGGACAGATTAAAGAGGAACGAGACGTTAAATTTGATACATTCAATCACATGCCGGTCATCAAAGATGCCTTGGTCAACCTGACGTGCAACGTACACGATGCCGTCATCGCCGGCGACCATACCTTGTATATCGGAGAAGTTACCGACCTCCGTGTCCAGGACGGAGAACCTCTTGGATTCTTTGAAGGCAAATATAAAAAAGTGGTATAGCCCCACGATCCTGCCCGTCCGCCGGGCGGACGGGATGTGTTGTAAGCAGGCGGACAGTAAATTTCTATATTGGCCGGTATTTCTGTTTCTCTACAGTAATTCAGGAAAGTGGAGAGTATTGGGTAGTAATTTCGCTTCAATGGACAGTATTGCGAGAGAGTGGACAGTAAATTCAGAGTCGGCCAGTATTTTTTTGGCGAGTAATTCTGCAAAATGAAGAGTAACAAGTCCAAGTTGGATAGTAATTCATTTCCTTGGCGAGTAATTCAGGAAAGTGGAGAGTAACAGGTCTGAATTAGATAGTAATTCATTTCTTTGATAAGTTATTTCAGTAAAACGGGCAGAAAGGGTCTGCGTTGGATAGGTAATCTGGATCTCGGGACAGTTTCTTAGAAAAATGGCTGTGATGGTCTGAGTCGGCGGGTAATTCCATTTCTCGGGCAGTATTTCATGAAATACGGACAGGAACAGGTCTAAGTTGGCCGGTACATGGTGCCCCGATAGTACTTAGAAAAACGGCCGGTATTTCAGAAACAAGAAAAGTCACTGGCTCGAGCTGGACAGTATTCCAAGAGCATGGATAATAAAGTCCTCAATGGGCCGACAGTTCCAAATCTTGGACTAAATTTTATAAAAAATAAGAATGGAGGAGAGAGCGCATGAGTCTAGTGAAAGCAAGTCTTCGCGGGCTGGGTATGCTAGACGAAGTGAGAGCTGATACGTCCCAAGGCAGAGTGGAGATACAAGGCAAGCAGCAGCCTGTTTCAGAAGTAACCTGGAATCCTCCTGTCAACGGCGCGGTGTACGGGGTTCTTTTAAACTATCAAGGAGCCTTTGACAAATTAAAAGACCAGATGAATGAACCGCCCTATAAACAACCGCCAAAAGCGCCTGTTCTGTATATCAAACCGGCCAACACCTTAACCGGGTGCAACCAGCCTATCCCGCTCCCAAAAGGGGAGGAAAAATTGGAAATGGGAGCCGCGCTTGCCGTGGTGGTTGGAAAAACCGCTGCACGTGTGAAGGCGAGAGAAGCCTATGATTACATTGAGGGCTATACAATTGCAAATGATGTCAGTATCCCGCACGAAAGCTATTACCGGCCGGCCATTAAACAAAAGGCGCGTGACGGATTTTGCCCCATTGGACCATGGATCATCCCCTGGAAAGAAGTGGCCAATCCCAGTCAATTGGAAACCCGGGTCTTTATAAATGGCGAATTAAAGCAAAAAAATAATACGGAAAACCTGATTCGCTCCATTCCCGCCTTACTGGAAGACGTAACAGATTTTATGACGCTCCGCCGAGGCGATGTCCTGCTTGTCGGTATTCCCGAGGAGCCTCCGAAAGCCAGGGATGGAGATGAAGTGCGAATTGAAATTGACGGAATCGGTGTTTTAGTCAATCCAGTCGTGTCAGAGGAAAAGCTTTCCGAAGGAGGGATCGCATAATGAAACGCGCACGAGTGGCTTGCTTCGGTTCTGTTCACGAGGCAGTGGAGAAAGAGGGGAGACTCGAGCTTTTGGACGGCCGTGCCGTTTCCGGGGATGAAGTTATATGGCTCCCGCCCATCGAGCCGCGGACTGCATTCGTCCTGGCACTGAATTATTCGGATCATGCGGGGGAGCTGGCTTTTCAGGCACCGGAAGAGCCTTTGGTCTTTTTAAAAGGGCCGAATACATTTATTGGACATAACGCCCAAACCCGCCGGCCATCTGACGTTACATACATGCACTATGAGTGCGAGCTGGCGGTTGTGATCGGTAAAAAGGCAAAGAATGTCCCTCGGGAACATGCGTACGACTATGTAAAAGGCTATACCATTGCAAATGACTATGCGTTCCGCGATTATCTTGAAAACTATTACCGTCCAAATCTGAGAGTAAAGAACCGCGATACGAGCACACCGATCGGACCGTGGATCGTTGATGCAGCGGACATCGAGGATCCGATGAACCTGAAGCTCCGTACCTACGTGAACGGTGAATTGAAGCAGGAAGGGACAACGCAAGATATGATATTCGACATCCCGTACCTGATCGAATATCTGAGCAGCTTCATGACGCTGGACGAAAATGACATCCTTTTAACCGGAACACCGAAAGGAACTGTAGGCGTTGTCGAAGGCGATGAAGTGATCACTGAAATTGAGGGAATCGGCCAATTAAAAAATACCGTCGTGGGCGACCGGGTATTTTCCATAAAAGAAAAAAGCGCGGCCTACACATAGGAGGTGGCATTCCGGTGCCTCACGTGATCGTGGAATACACTGATAATATTAAGAAGGAAGCCAGGATTAAGAGCCTCTTGAAAAAAATCAACGAGTCGATGATCGACAGCAACGGCGTCTTTCCGGTAGGGGGGATTCGTTCCAGAGCCATTGAACTGAACGATTATGTCGTTGCAGATGGGACCGAAGATGACGCATTTGTCCATGTTGCTTTGAAAATCGGCGCCGGCCGGTCAGAGGAGGATCTGAAACAGGCGTGCGACAAACTGTTCGAAGTGGTGAAGGAGCATTTCGCCGACCTCTATGAAAAAAGAACCCTCGCTTTGTCCATGGAAATCGAAGAATTTTCAAGACCAACCTATAAGCAAAACAACATTCATACACGCTATAAAAAATAAGCCGGTCGGAGCGCGCCGGACCTTGGGGTCGCCGGCGCGCTCCAACTATCGTATAATCGCTCCAACTATCGTATAATCGCTCCAACTATCGTATAATCGCTCCAACTATCGTATAATCGCTCCAACTATCGTATAATCGCTCCAACTATCGTATAATCGCTCCAACTATCGTATAATCGCTTCAACTATCGTATAATCGCTCCAACTCTCCCCGCGTAAAATTGCCGCAGACTGCAATGCCCGGTATCACTCATGTTCCGTCTAAAAACGTATTCACCCGCCGCCCGGCTCACCGCTTACTTCTTCTTTTTCTTCCTGCTTTTCACCAGGTCTACGCCCCAAAGAACGAACGGATATAAGATAAAGAAGCCAGAGATCGATTGAAGAAAGATTTCTCGGGCCAGGATTTCCTGGTAGAGATTTTCTTGCAAAAGGCCCAGAAACATGGTGAGCCCTGCCAGGGGAAGCAGCAGCCGCTCAAAGTTTTTAATTTGAATGAGCCTTCCCAGTAAGAAGGCTGTGACAAACAAATATATTCCAAAATGAAAGGCAGCCCCCATAAACCATGCGGCTAAGAAAACCGCTTCAATATGATTGGCCAGTGTGGTCAGCATAGCCATCCTCGTAAAATGATGATAAGGGAAGGCGATATTTTCCACTGAGGAATAATCAAACATCATGATAAAAGCAGCTATATATACGGACATTTTTATAATGGATAAGCCGAATCCCAATAAAACACCGGTTCGAAAACTTTCATAGGAACGAACATAAGAAAATAGGGCACAAACCAAAATGACATCGCTGAAAAAGGAGCTATACCCAATGCTCCCTTTCAAAACGGGGAGCATCCCGGGCCCTGCAAAGGGAAAGATCAGGCTGGGGTTCAGGGCGCTTGCAACCAAAATAATCAGCAGAATAGACAGAGACAACATGATCGGAGAAAAAATCCATCCCGCTCTGCTGATGATATCGAGGCCCTGCCGCGCAATATATAAGACAGTTACTACAATAAATACGAACATGAGAGCAGGGGTTGGAGAATTCGGATAATACATCGTAATGACAATATCTACGTAAGTTCGGCTATTGATAACCATAGAGACAAAAACGGATGCAAACATAACAAATGTTAAAATGCCGCTCAGAAATTTTCCGGTCAGCTGTTGTGAAATCTCAATCAGACCGATATTATATTTTTTCAATAGAGGGAGTAAGAGGAGGAAAGGAACTCCCATTGCTATTCCGGAAAAGATGGGCATCATCCAGGTGGCGGTCGATCCGATATCAAAAAGAAGATTGGGCGTGGCATCTGTTATATTAATGCCGATTCCCAAGTAGATGATGGCAAACATTTCCCTTGTGCCGATCTTCCGGTCTTCTACCCGTATCACGAAATGGTCTTCCTCCTTTCGGTCTGTCTGTGCCTGGCTTTGCTAAAAATTTTCTGAAGCGGTTTATGTTTGTAAGTGTTCGAAGCCTGTATGCCGCTTTTGCAAATTCTTTTTCGATTAGGGCGCCGGTTCTGTCCGCTTATCCTCTTGACAGTTTGTTCCTATCCCTTCAGGGCGATGGAAATTACCTGAACGAAAGGTTTGCTGCACATCCCAGCTTCCATTCCAGAATCGGCAGCCAAATGGACTGATGTCCCATTCCATGATCATCTACGGGTTTACCTTTTCAATCCAATATGCCAGAACAGGGAAGGCAGCTGCCATTATTCCAACAATGACAGCAGCCATTCGTCTGTCATCTTTCCAAATATCCCATGTCAGCCGTCCAGTATACCATGTTAAATAAGCGGCAAGGGCGATCACTAGATAGGTTTTCACGTATCAGCAGTCCTTCCTCTAATCCTTATTTGAAGGGGGCTTGATTTGCTCACCGAAGTTTTCAATTTTGACCTCATAATTGATATCAACATCTGCCTGTTGGAACTTCTTTTCCCAGTTATAATCCTCGTATTGCTTGACAGTCCAAAACTGCTTGCGTGCGGGTACATACCAGACGAACGCTTCGCCTTTGAATTCGTTCTGCATTTTCTCAACTAAGCGGGCAGATCTCTCTTCCAGGCGCTTTTTAATAGATTTTTTCAGCAGGTTCTGATTATGCTGGTTTGTCGTATAACTGACATTGGCGGGATTTGAGTGGATTTGCAGTACGACCGGCACCTGTACGTTCACTTTTGCAGGCTCCTGCTTTGTGTCCACCTTGACTCTAGTAGGGCTGGTTTCTATTAATCGGACGGAAATACGGGAACCCTCTTTAACGGGATCCGGGAAAGAAGTGATGATGGCATCAAATACCGGCTCTTCCCGCAACAGCATAGCTATCCTCGTTTCTTCGCCAGTCAGTGTACCGATCATCTTTCTATTTCTCAAAACGGCTGATCCGATCATTTGGACAGGATCTCCTGCTTTTTGGGGGACTTGTCCTGCCAAGTAGGTGTCTTCATTTTGGTGCTCCCCAACTTCCTCCCTTTCAGCGGTTGCATATATGACTAAGAATAATTCTCCCTGTATTCTTTGAAAAAGCGTATTG
Source organism: Siminovitchia sediminis (assembly GCF_042680885.1). Classification (NCBI taxonomy): domain Bacteria; kingdom Bacillati; phylum Bacillota; class Bacilli; order Caryophanales; family Bacillaceae; genus Siminovitchia; species Siminovitchia sediminis. The sequence goes on from NZ_JBHUEO010000013.1 coordinate 86,231, forward strand.
AGGTTAGAGGGGGGAACCAAGCCGGTCTGCTTCCATATTTTTTGCATAAATTCATAATACTTATGCGGCCGGGTTTCCATTATGGGTTTATTTTTATGGATAAACTCACTCGCCTTTTCTTTGGAAACAATCATCATCGATTCTCTCCTGACTTCCGGGTCAACAATCGCTGACTCGATAATATTGGAAAAAACCTCCGACCTTGCGAGCTCTTCACCGATGATAATCGTCTTCAAATGTGAAAAACGAACTCGTCTGGAATGTGAGGTGTGCACCAATTCTTTAGCAGATAAAATATCAGGCGCCGTGACAGTCACGATATCAGAAGGGGGTTCATTCTGGGCCTCTGCCAATTGAGAAGTATTAACCTGGGGATTGGCAATTTGGAATGTGACTTCTATCATATGATCCTTCTCCCCTTTATCGAGACCAAGTGCTACAACAAATGCCTGTCTTTCCAGTTCTTCTTTTTGCCCGCAGCCGGATATCAGCATGAGGGGAATCAAAATCCAGACCATTCCCATAAAAACCCTCATTTTTTCTTCCTCCCTTTTACACGGTCCAATCCCCACAAGATGAACGGAAGCAGGATGAAAAAGGGAACGATCAGTGCCGTCCCCGTAATAAGCGGCATGGACCAAGAAGCTGTTGAACCCACTTCTAACAGGAGGTTGGGAGTAGAATCGGTCACTTTAATTCCAATACTGATATAGACAATGGCGAACATTTCCCTGGTACCGATCTTTCGGTCCGATACCCGTATCAAGAGTTCTTTCCTCCCTTATCCATCCGATATTTCTGCTTGGGATGCAACGATAATGGGCGAACCCGCATTTTCTTGATAATCGTTCTCCAAAACATATCATGGGAGGAAGGATAGTAAGGAGCCAAGGGTGCGAAAAAAGGCACCCCAAATGATTTTAGGGAAGCCGCATAGGTCAAAAGCGCTGCCATACCAAGAGCAATCCCGATAAATCCAAAGAAGTTGGCCGCAAATAAGAAACCAAACCGCAAAATCCGGACGATGACACTCAAGCCCAGATCCGGAATTGCAAAGGAGGCAAGCCCCGTAATTGCGACAATAATAATCATAATGGAACTGACGAGATTCGCTTCCACCGCCGCCTGGCCGAGAATCAAAGCTCCTACAATCCCGATGGTGGCTCCGAGCGGATTGGGCACACGGATGCCTGCTTCCCTTAGAATCTCAAAGGTGATCTCCATGAGAAGAATTTCCCATAAGGTAGGAAAGGGAATTCTTTCCCTGGATCCGCTGATCGCCAGCATTAAATCCGTCGGTATCATTTCCGGATGAAAAGTCGTAACCGCCAAAAAAACAGACGGCATGAGCATAGCAATAATCAAGCAAAGGAGGCGGGTGATCCGGGAAAAATTCCCGTACGCCCAGCGCAAAAAAGTATCTTCTGCCGTATGAAAAAGCTGCCAAAAAGTAACGGGCGCAACCAATGCATCTGGTGAATTATCCATCAGCATGACGACATGGCCCTCCATTAAAAAGGAACATGTCCGGTCCGGCCGTTCTGTTGTCAATAAAGACGGAAATAGGGAGTAAGGGCGCTCTTCAATCAGCTCTTCCAGTATATTTAAGGTTAAGATAGCTTCATGATCTACATTTGCCAGTCGATCTTTGACATTGTTGACTAACTTCTCATCGGCGACATCGGCCAAATATAAAACAGATACTTCCTGAGGGGCTCTGGATCCGACATGAATCGGTTCCTTGATCAACTGATGGTCTTTTAACTGCCTCCGAATTAAAGAAAGGTTGACATCGGCAGATTCCACGAAGGCGGATCTCGGTCCCCTTACAACGGTTTCCGCTGTCGGTTCAGAAATGGCTCTTTCCTCGAATCCGGTCGTATCGACCAAAAGGGCATCGCGCTCTCCGTCAATCAAAATAAGTGTATTTCCGTTCAGCAATCCCTGTACGGCTATATCAAACGTGCATACAATCTTTCCGCTGGCAACGGTGAGGATATTTTGTCTGACCTTGTCGATGATGTTTTTTTCATCGACCGTATGGTTCTGTCGTTTTATCAAAGGCTTAATAATGTTCTCGCGAATCACATCCGTATTGGCGGCACCCCCGATAAAGAGTAGGATGACGCTACGGTTAATCGAAGGCGAGAACAACTTTCGTGATTTTAACGAATCATTTGTGGGATAATGAAACAACTCTTCAAAACGCTGTAAATTATGAGCAGCTACCTTTGAAAATTGGTCATTATTCTGAGATTTCGGCTCCTCCTGCTTTTCCTCTTTCTGTACATGCATAATATTTTTGCCAAATTTTCTCCGTTTATTTTTGAAGAGATTCACTTTCCACACCCCCATGCCTTGCCTGCTTTACCGTTAATATGAACGGAAATGGAAAAAACATGCGCAAATTACAAGAAAAACTTAACCTGCAAACTGTGCAGAAATAATGAAGACGCCTGCTCAGGACGCCAGGGACTTCCTGGCCGCCACATCCAGCACGAGGACGTCCTTGTCCATCGTGATTTTATACATTAGAACACAAAAAAGAGCGGGACCGTTCCCGCTCTTATACCGGCTCTCAGAAGCCTGCTGCCGATCATTTGCGTTTTCTTCTTTGAAGTCCCATTTCACGCCGTTCCTGGCGAAGGGCCTTGTAGATGGACACCATCATCATAATCATAATCAATGAGAATGGGAGGGCCGCTATGATAAGTGCATTTTGTAAGGCCGGCAGCCCGCCGCTGTACAGCAGGATGGCCGACATGGCGGCAATAATGATTCCCCATACAATTTTTCCGCTATTGGGAGGTGTCAGGGATCCGTAGGATGTCTGCATGCCGAGCACGAATGTAGCAGAATCCGCAGAGGTGACGAAGAATATTAAAGTCAGCAGTACAGCAATTACTGATAAAATTGCCGAAAATGGCATTTCATGAAATACTGCAAACAGGACTTCCTCTGTCACAAACTGTGTTAGGTCCACCGCACCTGTTGCCTGAATGTTGATCGCAGTTGATCCGAATACAGCGAACCAAATAAAGCTGACGATCACAGGAAGCAGGAGGACGCCCACCATAAATTCCCGTATCGTCCTTCCCTTTGATACGCGGGCAATAAAAATTCCGACAAACGGCGACCATGAAATCCACCAGGCCCAGTAAAAGATCGTCCAACCGTTGATCCATTCCCGCTGTCCGGCATCCAGGGGTGCAATCCTGAAGCTCATCTGAATAATATTTTGCACATAGGCTCCAATCGTATCCGTCAGCATATTCAAGATGAATAAACTGGGGCCGAGAATGAACACAAGAACCAATAAGACAACTGCCAGCACCATATTGGTATTGCTTAAAAATTTAATTCCTTTGCTTAAACCTGACCAAGCCGACATTAAAAATAAAACAGTAGCGATGATAATAATCATGAGTTGGATGAGAAAATTGTTTGGAATTCCCAGCAGAAAGGCCAGGCCGCCATTAATTTGAGCGGCTCCAAATCCCAAGGTTGTAGCTATCCCGACAACGGTGGCTGTGACAGCAATCACATCGACGACCAAAGCCAGCTTCCCGTTCGAATGTTTTCCGAGCAATGGACCGAGTGTAGCACTGATCAATCCCGGCTGTTCTTTTCGGAAATTGAAATAGGCGAGGCAAAGCCCGACAAGGGCATAAACGGACCAGGCATGAATCCCCCAATGAAAGAATGTAAACCGCATCGCTTCTTTAATGGCGGCATCCGTCCCCGGCTCCGAGATGGGCGGAGAAACTGCATAATGGGAAATCGGTTCGGCCGTTCCCCAAAACACGAGGCCGATGCCCATCCCTGCTGAAAACAGCATGGCGAACCACGACGGTTTGGAGTATTCCGGTTTGTCATCGGGTTTCCCCAGCTTGATCGTTCCTACCGGGCTAAAAATAATGAACAGGCAAAAGGCAACGATCACGGTTACCAAAATTAAATAATACCAGCCGAAGCCCGAAGTTATCAGAGACTCAATATTCGAAGTAGCTTTTTCAAACTGATTGGGTGCAACAACACCAAACATAACAGCAATCAGCAGAATGATGGCAGAAATCCAAAAGACATTTGAAACTTTACCCAACAAGATCTATTCTCTCCTTCCTTGATTGGAGGGCCGTTTTCAACATACCTAACCATAACAATCTTCATGTTTTTATTCAAATCCCTTGATGAAACCATATATGAACTCTTCTTATTTAAAAAAGTACATGTATTTTGCCCCCGGGACAACGAAATAGTCATAAACATATACCCCAAATTGGCTTGACACAATCCAAAATAAAAAACAGCTGCCGGAAAAGTTCTTACACCTTTCCAGGGCAGCTGTTTTTAATCTGTCATTATTTTGGTTTTGATTAGATCCCCGGTTAAAATGTAGCGTTCCGGTGCATCTCCGATATAAGTAAATGGATAGCACGTTGTTACAGACAACGCAGCGCGCGGCTTTGGAACAATAACCGTACGGTCATCAGCATCCACAATGCGGACCTTCCGAATTTTATAAGTGAATTCATCCTTTGAAGTGGTGACGATCAAGATATCTCCTTTGCCGACTTCACCGAGCCTTCTGAATACAGTATCCCGGTGTCCGGATAGGACGGTATGGTCTTTTTCTCCGGGGAGAACACTGCCGGCGTAATGGCCCACCCCTTTTTCCAGCTCATCTTCATCCGTTCCATGATAGATGGGCAGTACCGCATCCAGCTTGGGAATGATCAACTGACCGATCATATCTCCTTCTACTGGGCGTTCTTCATAAACAACGGTTTTCTCGGGGACAGGCGGTGCCATTTTCTCTTTATCGGATCTTTCCTCCGTAGGGAGGGGTGCAGAAACCGTATGACCTGACACGAACTTCAAACCATTCGTTGCGGCGAGCCAGCTGCCGAGCCCCATTAAGACAACGGAAGCTGTCAGAAAAATATAGCGTTTCATCAGGCACCTTTTACTTTATGTTTACGGAATAAAAAAGCTCCGAGAATAATCAGTGCAAATCCTGCTGCTGCTTGTGGAAGATAGCCTGCGGCTGTATCCGGCAGCTTCCCCCCATTGACAGTTTTGACAACCGGTTTTGCACCGTTTTCAGCTTCAGGATTTGCTGCAGCAGACTTCACGGCCTTTTCAGCTTTTTGACCGGCATGATGGATGAAATCAGACCCAAACATTTCTTTGGTGATCAGCAAATCAGCAAGAAATTGACCGTCTTTTGAATAAATTTTTATAAGTAAATCGGCTTCGTCCACAGTATCCATTTGAAGTAAGGCAGAAATTGAAACAGGTGTTTCAACGCCATTCTTTACTAAATAATAATCCACCTTCACTTCAAAAAGTTCCAATAGCTCTTCCCATATATCAAGAAGTTCCACCATTTGTGCTGGTGTGAGATCCGAGGAGCTGTCAAATTCAGGGAAAGCAGACAGCCGGGCTTCAAGGTCAAGCAATTTCGTCAAAAATGCTTCCGAATCAGCATTCTCCATCACTTTCATCAGGTGATCGGCCAGTCTTTGTCCTTCTTCCTCTGTTACCCCGAATTCGCTAAGCAGAGCCAGAGCAATCTCTTCATCCATACTGACCGTATCATCAGATGTTAAATAGTAAACTTCCACATCCAGGTCATCGATAAAAATAAAATCATCCAGAGACAAGCCATTTTCTGCAAAAAGCTGTTCAAGCTCTTCCTGTGTCAGGCCATATTCGTCCAGCAAGGCCTTCAAGTTTTGTTCGTTGATGGTGTCACCCAAATAATTGATCATTTCCTGAACAGAATCAAAATCCTCCAGCGTATAACCGTGGTAACCCTCAAAATATGTAATGAACTCTTCTTCATTCATTCCAATATCCAGTAAAAAACGTTGAAACTCTGAATCTTGCGGATTTACTGCTGCAAAAGTGGATAAGGGCAGCATCCAAATAACAAGGATCGCTGCAGGAACAGCAGACAACAAACGTTTCACATACGATTCCCCCTGAAAATTTATAAAATACCTTCCAATTATATTCGATCAGAAGCTTCCTGAATAGGAGGTTTTACACAAATATTAATTTATTAAATGAAATATATATAAAAGAGATATATAACAGTTATTGACAATATTAATCTGTTATAATACAATATAGTAAACAATCAAAAGGAGGCCATCCACCATGATGCCAATTGAATTTTACCGGAATATTCCCCGTAAACAATGCTGCGAATGCGGAGAGGAAATGCACGAAATGCATGAGTGCTATTTCAACGAGTGTGAACGCTGTTTAAGCAAAACAGAGGAGTAACAAACCATTGAAAAAACTGAACGAAATCCCTCCATAATCTGCCTGTTTCGCAATGAAGCAAAGGCAGATTATTTTTATTGGAAAAGAGCGCTGTTGATCCCAATGGCAAACGTGATATATAACAGAATGTCGAACAGTTTGACAGCTGCTTGCTTAGAGGGGACAGTCATTATGAGATTCGGGCAGCAAATGCCTGGCCGCGGCTTTTATTTTGTAAAGGTTCAGACGTGGATAGTAAATCCTGAAAGTACAAGTACGCATCCGGACAGTAGTACTTAAAAGCTAGGCGTGGAAATCCTCCTAAATAAAGCGTCAAACTGAAAACACGGTAGTGTTTTTGTTTCTAAGCGTATTCCTCCTGAACATCTGCCCTTTCTTTATACTCGGTGGTATTTTTCTTCAGAATCTTCCCGAACAACTGCCCTTTCTCCATACTCGGTGGAATTTGTAATCGAAACCCTGCCGAACGAACGGATTTATCGCATGATAGGGAAGAACTTGGGGGACTTTCTTTCTCGTGTGCCCATGTTGGAGGAGTCAATCAGAATTCGCGCTGCGGTCAATGCCAAGCAGCTCCGCTGTAGCTGTACTTCGATGGAGAGTACAGCACATCTGCCCGAAACAAAAAGCCGAATACTTTTAACGATATTATGGACTTGACTTGGATACAGTCCATCCTGTACTTGAATAAAGGTCCAGACTAGGATCGTAATTCTTTTAATCTGCCCATTTATGCTCAAACATGGACAGTAAATGTTGGCATGGACTTTAAATTTTGTAATTGAACAGTAAAGCTCCCACCCGGGCATGTTACCCTAAAGGACTTAAAGACAATTTTCAAAGCCACAAAAACAACATAAGGTGAGGAGTATGTTTCAGCGGAAAGCCGCGTCGTCAAACCTACACACCATAAGTAAAAATATAACCACGGCTTAAAATCGAAATCTGGCAGAGAGCAGCACAGCTTCTACTTTTCTGTAAATTATAAAAAGTGCTTGTCATGAACGACATTCTATGTAAATATTAGTGTCAAAACACCTGTAACCTTATGCAAGCGATGAATACCATGTGATTTTGATCACAAAGTTAACAAGCAATATTGAAACAACGTTTCGCAGGAATTATCCGTTTAACTTGTGATATAAATCACGACAGGAAAATCTATACAAAGGAATGAGAAAGATGAATACATTGAAACTCCGGCTGCAGCTGGAGCAATTTTTCCTTGAAGACATTGGCGACCGTGATGTCAGCAGCCAGATTTTTGGGAGCAGCCAGCAGGGTGAAGTCCATTTTATTGCCAAAGAAAGCGGCGTATTTTGCGGGGCAGATATGATACAAATGGGCTATCTGGTTCTCGATCCTGCACTCACTTGCGATCTTTTCGTCCGTGACGGTGAAAAAGTGGAAGCCGGTAAATTGCTGGCCACCGTACGGGGAGCAGTGGCCAGTCTTCTGAAAGGTGAGCGGGTTATTTTGAATCTCGTCCAACGGATGAGCGGGATTGCGACAAAGACGCGGGAAGCAGTGGAAGTGCTCGGCAGCACAAATACAAAAATTTGTGATACACGCAAAACGACGCCAGGTTTGCGGATGCTTGAAAAATATGCTGTTCGATGTGGCGGCGGCAGTAATCATCGATACGGATTGTATGACGGTGTTATGCTGAAGGACAACCACATTGCGTTCGCAGGATCCATAGCTGGCGCTGTGGCAGCTGTCCGTGAAAAAGTGGGGCACATGGTCAAGGTGGAAGTGGAAACCGAAACGAAAGAACAAGTACTGGAAGCCGTTGCTGCCAAAGCAGATGTCATTATGTTTGACAATCGGACACCGGAGGAAATCAGGGAATGGATTCGTTTTGTGCCGGAAGGGATTGTGACGGAGGCTTCCGGTGGGATCACTATGAAAAACCTGGCCACATACAGGGATACCGGGGTGGATTACATTTCTCTCGGATTTTTGACTCACTCTGTTTCCGCCCTTGATATTAGTGCAAAGGTAAACGTGGACGCAGCCGTTTTGGTCTAAAACATATAAAAATTTTCAATTTAAAAACGCCGGCGGGCGTTTTTTTCATTAAACTTGATGAGCATCAAGGTAAGGAAAAGCCTTCCTCCCTTATGATAAAAACAAAGAGATCAGATGGAGGCGGGGGTATGAAACGTATACTTTTGCTCTATGCAAGCATGACCGGAAACACGGAGGAGATGGCAAACATCGCGGGAAAATATCTGGAGGAGCAGGGGATTCCGGTAACAAGAAAGTGCTTTGATGCCGATAATATTCAGGCCGAAGAGCTGACAGAGTATGATGGTATCATGTTTGGGACCTACACGTATGATGATGGAGACCTTCCATGGGAAGTAGAGGATTTTTACGAAGACCTGCTTAAGATAGACTTGACTGGAAAAAGGGTTGCTGTGTTCGGCTCGGGTGACAGCTTTTATCCGGAATTTGGGAAGGCAGTGGATACGATGGCTGCGCGTTTTCAGGAAGTGGGAGCTGTTCTGGTCGATGATTGTGTCATTGCGGACCTTGGTCCTGATGCAGAAGATGCGAAAAGGTGTGAAGAGTTGGTGAGAGTTTTTGTGAAAAAGTGAACAAAGGTGATCGTGCCGTATCGTAGGCAAAGTTCAATGAAATCCTGGGAGAATTGCTTTTTTAAAAAGTGTGCTCCGTTTGCCGGAAAGTGTAAAACATGCGGGGGAGTTAAGCCAGGGCAGTGTTGGACTACACATATGTCGCCGATGATTTTTTATCGGCAGCCAATTGTCTTCAGGAATAAATTGTACATCAGTAATCCCCAATTTTGTTATAAAGGGAACCATTTGGTTTTCGCGGCACACAATACCGAACAACCAGCCATACCTCTCTTGTATCACATCCCGGTACCCCGCATAATTGAACCGCTTTGGGTCATGATAGAACTTGATCAATTCAGCTTTTGGAGGGACAAAAATGGTAAAAGACTCAGAAACACACCGGGAACCCAGACATGGCAAAGAGAAGCGTCCGGAGGAGCAGCAACAAAAGAAAGGCAAATCGAACGCACGCGGAACCAGAAGTTAAAAATTTTTTTGGACGTGTCCCTCTTATCGGCAGAATGGCTGCTGATGAAGAGGGCACCTATCCTTATCCTGCGTTACGGGTAAACCATGGCTGTATATGGTCTTTGTGATCCAACGCGACCAATGACCGTTGAACGAAAAAAAATGGTGTCCAAGGGAGATTCAGCGCGTCCGAACAATGATTAAACTTAGAGAATGGCCACAAAGGATTCAAATCAACCAAAAAATGCTCAAACTGAAAAATGGGTCTTCAAGGTTGACCAAGTCGCCCCATGAACGAAAAAAGATCAGAGATGGTCGTCAAGGAGCCATCAAGTCGCCCGAACAATGACTAAAGTTCAGAAAATGGTCTCCAAGGAAGACTCAGCGCGCCCGATATCAATCAAAGTGAAGCAATTGGGTCTTCATGCCCGACTAGTCGCCCTCATGCTGTTGCAATCCGAGTTCTCATCGATACCTTTCTTCCCGCAGGGGTCGCCGCATTTTCCTAGAGTAATGTATCCGATTGTTCGTCTTTGTTTTAACCATCAATATAGGTTTCACGGCTACCCCCAATATTCTGGCGGTTATTGAGATCTCAAACAGACCGACGGCTCCCCTGAGAGGAGGACTGCTCCGGTTTCCGATCACATGCTCGGAACACAACAGCTCATATTCCAATGACTGCTCCCCACATAAACAGTCAGCGCCCCTTTTTGCCAGGGGCGTTTGCTGTTCACCGGTTAAGCCATCACCAGCTGCCGGCGGTCCACTCGAAAGGCTTCAATCCATTCGGATGGGATGTCTTTTTCAAGAATAAAATCACGGATCATTTGCCCTGTGGCCGGAGCAAGAAGAATGCCGTTGCGGTAATGGCCGCAAGCCACCAGTATATGTTTATCCTCAGGGTGTCTTCCAATAAAAGGCCGCCCATCAAAGGTTCCCGGCCGTAAACCGGCGATCACACGATCAATTGTTAATTGCGCCGCAGCCGGCATCATTGTTTTTGCCTTTTCAATTAAAAACTGGATGCCTTCAAGGCTGACAGTATCACTCCAGTCATTCTCCACCATGGTGGCACCGATCACCAGTGTTCCGTTGTTTCTTGGCACGATATAGCAGCTGTCGTGAAACAGTGTATGCTTTAACAACGGCTTGTCTGCCCGAACAATTAAGCTTTCCCCTTTTACCGGCGAGAGCCTTTCTGAGAGTACCAAATGTTTAAATAGGCTGTTGCTGAGAACCCCTGTCGCCACCACAACATACTTGGCTTCTACATCGCCTTGAGCTGTATGAATGATATAATTCCCGGCTTGTTTTTCAATGCTGTATACAGGGTGATTTTCAAAAATGGATGCACCCAGAGCTTGAGCACTTTTTGCAAAACTTTCGCATGTGCGATTCGGCAGGACACTGACATCATCCGGGATATACGCTGCACCCAATGCGTCCGGTGAAACTTCTTTTTCCATGTAAATAACATCTTCAGATTCCAGCCATTGTACGGTGGGCTGTACAAGCAGAGGTTCCAGGTTTTTTTGATCCTCCTCTGTGTAAGCCAGCTTTAAAATCCCGCCTTTTTTGTATCCGATATCCACACCGCTCTGCTCATAGAGCTCATCTTTTAATGCGGCATAAGCCCGCTGGCTGGTTCGGGCAAACGGGAAAAAGACAGAGAAGTCCCCAATGCTTTCCGAATGGGCGCCAAGCATCCCGGCAGCAGCACTTGTTGTTTTTTCACCTATCCGCCCTCCATCAAATACGGCTGTATCAATCTTCTCTTTTGCTAAATAATAGGCAATGGCACTTCCAATAATCCCGCCGCCAATGACTGCTGCTTCATACTGCTTGTTCACACATCATCACCTCACTGAAGGTTTATACAAAAAAATAACCACTCTCCCAAGCAGGAAAGTGGTTTGGTTAAACAATTCCATGAAAAAATAACTCTGCCACATCCCTACGCAGGTGCAAGCCTGTTCAGGTTATGAGGGTTTCAAAGTATACTACTTTTCTCTCAGCCCTTATCAAGGGTTCCCCTAGTGAAAATATGAATATGCAGTTGTATACTTACCCTACCATAGAAGAAAAAATTTGAAAAGGGATACTCAAAGAGATCCTGCGGCGCATATATTATCTCGGTGAGACGCTGTACAGAAATTATTTGCGTCTTCAATTGCTATTCTGTGTCCACCACCCCAGGAATGGGCTGTCCTTCGACAAAGTCAGGCGGCTCTATCTCGAGCAGTCCATATAAAGTTGGTGCAATATCCAAAGTGGAAATCTGAGTGTCGATGGTTCCTTTTCGAATGCCATTGCCTGCTGCCAGAAAAATCGGATGAAGTTCGGGTCTGGAAGGGTCGCCCCCGTGGTTTCCGAGTACATCGGACTGCATGACCTCGTCTTGATCCTCCTGCGCCATGTAGTAGCCTTTTTTGGCAACTAATACAACATCCCCGGCGTTTTCATGGGCTTGTCCGGGTTTCGTGGGAATGACTTCAACGTATGGTTTTTCCGACTTTTCAAAGGCAAGGCGGATTGCACTTTTCATTCCCTTTATTGCTCCAGACACATCTCCTTTTTGATGAATGAGGTGATGCCACCACTTGGCAAAGCCGTAAAACATATAATCCTTTTTCGGAACATGCTTTTTCTCAACTTTTGCGGCATGAAAAGTCTCGACAATTTTCTGTTTTATCGGCTTATAATTTGCTTTGCTGACAACCCCTCCTTTTTCCCGGCCTTGCACATTGATATAGATATGTGCGATTGACCCGCTTGCTACAGCAAAAGCCTGCGAGTTTTTTTCATCGACCCGGCCTTTCTCGTCTTTTACAAGCAATCCCGCCTTTTCCAGCTCTTCATTGGGAGACAGCTGCGAATGCACGGGTTCCATGCCGTGATCGGATACCAAAAAGAGCCGGTCATCTTCCTTCACATGCTGCAGCACTTGTCCAAGCATGTCATCGGCCAATTGATAAGACCAGCGTACATATTTCATATATTGCTTGGACCTTTCCTTTGAATAACCGGGCTGCCGGGGATCAACAAGCAAATATTTATGCGACTCATGGTCGGCTTGCGGATAATAGAAAAACAATACATCCGGTGCATACCGCTCTTTAATAAACAGCGACACGTCCGTTGTCCACTGGGCAAAGCGCCCGCTGATTTCCTCATATTCTTTACGGGTAATCCAATGTTTCGATAAGGCCCTGTCATCATCCTGCACGGGGAAAAATCCGAACTTTTTATTTATCTCCTGCTTAAAACCGGGGGGGCCTTGAATAATGGCCGATGTTACGGCGGTGTGGTACAGCCTGACATCGGAAAGATCAGGCTGGGATGCTTTGATTATAAAAGAAAAACCAACGGCATCGCCGCTGTCCGTCTCAAAAGAAAGGGATTCCCATTCGCCCAATCCCACTTTTACTGCATCTTTCATATCCGGATGAAAGGCAGCATAAAAAGTATGTGAATCCGCTGCCCGGATATATACATGTACATCTTTCAGCAAGGGGAATTTGCTTTTCTTATCCGTTAAATCCAGTGGAACCAGGTTGCTTTCTGCCCAGGTTTTCCCGTAGTAGACAGCATAATCGGCTTCATGACCATAGGCGGGGTTGGACCCCGGAAACAAAATGGTGGCTGTCGTCTTTCCTTGTTCGCGCGCCTTCGACCATATAGGCTCGGCATCCAGCGGCTCAAAGAACGCAATGTCCCCGTTGGTCAATTTTTTGTCGGGCTGATGGATGTTGTTGCTGACCATCCCGGTTTGGGAACTGGGGGCACCGGTTGCGATGGCAGCATGAGAAGTGGACGTTAGGGAGGGATTCACCGTCTCAATATGTTTCGCAAACATTCCCCTGTTTCTGACCTTTTCAAAGTGTGGCATGAAACCTTTTTTCATATATTCCTGCAGAAAGTCATGCCGCATCCCGTCAAATGAAATCACGATCTGTGTTTCAGCTGAAGCTGAAGAAGGAAACAACATGGCAATCATCATAAATAAGAGGTACATTCCATATTTCATCTAAGTCACCATCTCAAGCTTGTTGTTTACCAATGTTCTTCCCGGCAAGGAATCGGGTAAAACTAATAGAGTGTTTTGACAAAGGGCTTGGGGTATATTAAGATAGCGTATTATTCGTAAAAATGTCTTGTGAAAATTTTTAATAGAGAGAGGAAGAAGACGGTGGGTAACCCTTTAATACTTCAATCGGATTTTGGCTTAAGTGATGGGGCAGTCAGCGCGATGTACGGGGTGGCAAATGGAGTGGATCCGGACATTAAAATTTATAACCTGACCCATGACATACCTCCATTTGATATTTGGGAAGGCTCCTATCGCCTGCTGCAGACGATCACTTACTGGCCGGAACAATCGGTCTTCGTTTCTGTCGTGGATCCCGGAGTGGGTACCGACCGCCGGAGTGTCGTCGCCCGGACTGTTTCCAACCATTTCATTGTGACGCCTGACAATGGAACGCTGACACATGTAAACAAAGACATCGGGATTGCAGAGATGAGAGAAATCGATGAAACCGTGAACCGCCTGCCGAATTCGGGAGCATCCCACACTTTCCACGGACGGGATATTTACGCTTACACGGGTGCACGTCTGGCTGCGGGGATCATCTCTTTTGAACAGGTGGGACCGAAAATCGATACAGAAAAACTCGTCATGCTCCCAACGATGGATGCCACCCTGAAAGAAGACATGCTGCACGGGATCATCGATGTACTCGATATCCGCTATGGAAACATCTGGACCAACATCAGCCGCTCCCAGCTGCTTGATCTTCAGGTGCAATACGGCGATTCTGTCAAAGTCACCATCGAACACGAGGCAGCCATCGTATTTGAAAGGGAAATGATTTACGGACGTTCCTTCGCCGCCACCGAAAAGGGAGAAACCCTGATTTACATCAACTCACTGGATAACGTCGCAGTGGCGATCAACCAGCAGTCGTTTGCGAAAAAATATAAAATCGGTACAGGTGTGGATTGGAAGGTCTATATTAAAAAATCCTAGAGTGGGGCCGGACGCGTGGCGTCCGGTTTGATGTTTTTATGAGAGGACATTCGACAGGGAACAGGATGGCTTGATGAATGAACCTAACCAAGTGGAGAGTACTGGAATTTTGGTTGTTGGGTGCTGTCGTGGCTCCCGAATATGCATGGGCCACCGGAGAAAGGTCTCCTGGGTTGGCCCGATGCTCCCGATGAGGCGCTGCAGCTCTGGGATCGATCGCCTAGCATGATTCAATCCTCCCGAATAAGCGAGGACGTCACGAGAAAGGTCTTCAAGAGTGGTCCAAGATTCCAAAACAAAGGTCATGCCCTTCATGAGTATAAAGTCCATATATTTTGTCAAAAAAAGACCATCACCATGACATTTTAAATAAAGGACCTGATGATGGCCCATTAAATATAAATGGAGAAAATCTAATAGGGGAAATAAAATTACTGGAATCTCCTGGTTCCAACATTCAGATCTATAATGCTCTCCCCGCGCCCCATTCCTGCTTTCAACTAATAGCGATTTTCCCTTGCAATTTTTACTAATGTCTTTCCAAGCTCTCGAACATCCTCCGGCTGAGTTTCACGGCCAAGCGTGATCCGAATGAATTCTTTCGCGGTCTTTCCTTCTACACCAAGCGCCACCATTGTTTTCGACGGAGCCTGCATGCTTACCTGACATGCGCTCCCTGTGGAAATCGCGAATCCATAGCGGTTGGCCTCGTTCATGATGAGCTGTCCCTCCAGTCCCGGGATTCTCATGCCGATCGTAGACGGCAGGTCAGCGCGGTACACAGTACACATTTCCCGTATAGGCTCCAGGGAAGTTAAAAACATTTCCCGCAGCAACCGGAACTGCTTTTTGTTTTCTTCTAACCCGCGAACTGCTTTTTCCGCAGCCACAGCCATCGCTGCAATTCCGGGAACATTTACAGTGCCGGCGCGGAATCCGTGTTCGTGCGAGGTGCCCGGTACATAAGGATCCCACCGTACTTCCGGATTCAAGTAAACCGCGCCAACCCCTTTTGGACCGTAAAATTTATGTCCGGATACCGTTAGGCTGTCCACGAATGGAGCGATGGGCGACATGTCCACTTTTCCAAAAGATTGTACACAATCACTGTGCAAAAGAATTTGATTTTCCCGGCATAACTTTCCTATTTCTTCAATGGGCTGCAATGTTCCGATTTCCGGATTTGTGTGCTGAATGCTCGCAAGAACCGTGTCTTCCCGAATGGCATTTTGGAAATCCTCCAAGTCAATCCGACCGTCCTCATGAAAGGGTAGCAATGTAATGTCCCAGCCGGCCTGACGCAGTTTTTCGATAGTATTACTAACCGAGGAATGTTCAGCCATTCCTGAAATTATATGCTTCCCCTTCTTTTTCCTGCCAGTTAATAACGCCTGAATGGCCAAATAATTTCCTTCGGAACCACTTCCTGTAAAGTATATACCGTCTTTTGAAACACCAATAAAACCGGCCATCTGCTCCCGGCTGTATGCTAAAAGCCCGTTTGCCCGATCGCCGGCATCATGGAGGCTGCTTGCATTTCCGTAATAAGAAGACGCTGCTTGTATATAAACTTCCGCCGCTTCCCGGTCGAGCGGACAGGAGGCTGCATAATCAAAATATTTCACTTGGCCAACCTGCTTTCTGTGATTTTTAAAAAAACTCTTGTCATAAGTTTAATTGTGTGTAAATATAAGTGTCAAGACAGATGTAAACACTAGGAGGCGCATCATGGAAAAAGCTGATGTCCTAATCATTGGAAGCGGCGTGGCCGCATTGCAATTGGCGAAGCGTCTTCATGACGATATGAATGTGATTATTATCACAAAGTCTTTTATAGCAAATGGAAATTCAAACTTGGCTCAGGGAGGTGTAGCCGCGGCAATCGGAGAGCAGGATCACCCCGACCGCCATTTCACTGATACGCTGGAAGCCGGCAGATTTCACAATGACCGCAAGATTGTGCGGGAAGTGACAAGGGCAGCGCCCGGATTGATTGAGGAGCTGTGGACCGAAGGTTGTCAGTTTGACACAGATGCAAAAGGCAGGCTTTTACTCGGAATGGAAGGAGCACACAGTGAACAGCGCATCGTCCATGGCGGGGGAGATGCGACGGGACGCCGGCTCATGGAGCATCTTGCACCCATAGCAGCCAGCACATGTACCGTTATTGAAAATATGTATATCTTTGATTTAATAAAGGATTTCAATGGTCGATGCATCGGAGCTAAGGGGAAAAGCACCGATGGAACTATCACCACTTATTACGCGGTTCATGTGGTGTTGGCTACAGGCGGGTGCGGCCGGCTGTACAGCCATACCTCCAATGCAGAGACGGTCACCGGCGACGGGATTGCGCTCGCATACAAAGCCGGCGCGGAAATCGCAGATATGGAGTTTATCCAGTTTCATCCGACTCTTCTATATCTGAATGGCCAAACCCACGGCTTAATTTCGGAAGCCGTTCGCGGAGATGGCGGCCGACTTGTTACGGATGCAGGTGAACCGATCATGGATGGAATCCATCCGCTGGGCGACCTGGCACCGCGTCATGTTGTAGCCCAGACGATATACGATTACTTGAGCAAGGGAACGCAAGTATATTTGGATGTCTCCGCGATAAAGAATTTTAATCAGCGGTTCCCGACTATTACCGCTCTATGTGAAAAAAATCACGTAGATTGGAGACGCAGGATTCCTGTTGCACCCGGAAGCCACTTTTTAATGGGCGGTGTGAAAACCGACCTGGCCGGGCGGACAAGCATTAAAGGATTGTATGCCATCGGGGAAACCGCCTGCACCGGTCTCCATGGAGCTAACCGTTTGGCAAGCAACTCGCTTCTGGAAGGACTTTTTATGGGGAAAAAATTGGCGGAACAGATCATGGAATCCATCGTCGAGGATGAAAGACAGGATGTTCATTCATTCACCGGTACCCGGGCAGAACAACCTGTGGAAAAACAGGAGGAAGTCCATTGGTTCACCCGGACAAACCAGCGGGAATGTCGATTGCCGGATATCAAGGAGATCCAGCAGACAATGATGGATCACGTGGGAATTGTCCGTTCAGAAGAAGGATTATTTACACAAAAACAATGGCTTGAAAAATTTCAAATCAATGATCTGTTGCAGGCTGATATGGGTTTTTTCACCTTCGAGGAAATGACAAGAGCGTTTATGCTTATGACCTCCCGGCTGATTACAGAGGGGGCATGGAAAAGGACCGAAAGCAGGGGAGGCCACTTTCGAAGCGACTATCCTTGTGAAAACAATAACCTTTGGTTGGGCAAGCATATTATCCATAAAAGGAATGAGATTGATGAACAAATTGAAACTGCGGCTGCAACTTGAACAATTTTTCCTGGAAGACATCGGAGACCGCGATGTCAGCAGCCTGATATTTGGAAACAGCCGATACGGTGAAGTTCATTTTATCGCAAAAGAAAGCGGCGTGTTTTGCGGGGAAGACATCATTCAGACAGGGTATGCCGTTCTGGATCCTGAGCTTTGGTGTGACATGGCTGTCCATGACGGAGAGACCATTGACAGAGGACAGACGCTTGCAACCGTCCGCGGGCCGGTGGCCAGCCTGTTGAAAGGGGAGCGTGTTATTTTAAACCTCGTGCAAAGAATGAGTGCGATTGCGACAAAAACACGTCAGGCGGTAGAGACGCTGGGAAGCGGGCATACAAAAATTTGCGATACAAGAAAAACAACACCGGGTTTGCGGATGCTTGAAAAATATGCTGTTCGCTGCGGGGGCGGGCTGAATCATCGCTATGGATTGTACGATGGTGTCATGCTGAAAGACAATCACATTGCTTTCGCCGGATCGATTGCCGAAGCGGTGGCAGCGGTTCGCGCGAATACAGGGCATATGGTCAAGGTGGAAGTTGAAACAGAAACGAAGGACATGGTCCTTGAAGCTGTCGCTGCCAAAGCTGATGTCATCATGTTCGATAATCGGAAGCCTGAAGAAATCAGGGAATGGATCCAGCTCGTACCGGAGGGCATCATTACGGAAGCTTCCGGCGGCATTACGATGGACAACTTGGCTTCCTATCGGGATACCGGAGTCGACTATATTTCATTGGGATGTTTGACGCATTCCGTTTCTGCACTGGATATTAGCGCAAAAGTAACTGTCGGAGCGGCGCTGCAGCTTTCTTAGACCCCGCAGGCCGGATACAAAAAGGGCTGCCGCCGCCCTGTAACATTTTCATTTAGGGAGGAGTTCAGGAACATGAGTATTTTTCAAACGTTGGAAAAGCAGACAAACGTACTGCCTGATCAGTATCGCCACATGTCTGCAGAAGAGCTGGAAGAAAGAGTGCGTGCTGTAAAAGCTGCGCTCGGGAACAAGCTTTTTATTCCCGGCCACCATTACCAAAAGGATGAAATTATCCAATTTGCGGATGCGACCGGAGATTCCCTGCAGCTTGCGCAGCTATGCGAACAAAATGAGGAAGCGGAGCATATCGTTTTTTGCGGCGTCCATTTTATGGCAGAGACTGCCGATATTTTGACGACAAAGGAGCAAAAAGTCTACTTGCCGGACATGAGGGCGGGCTGTTCGATGGCCGATATGGCTGACATTTATCAGACGGAGCGTGCCTGGGAGAAGCTGACGTCCATCTTCGGAGACACGATCCTCCCGCTCACCTACGTCAACTCGACGGCTGCGATTAAGTCTTTCGTTGGAGAAAACGGCGGAGCTACAGTCACTTCGTCCAATGCTGAAAAAATGGTTCAGTGGGCGTTCGAACAAAAGGAACGCATTCTATTTTTGCCGGATCAGCATTTAGGAAGAAATACCGCCTTTAATTTGGGCGTAGGGCTCGATGAAATGGCCGTCTGGAACCCTATTACGGATGAATTAGAGTTTGAGGGCCCGGTTGAAAAAGTGAAAGTCCTGCTCTGGAAAGGGCATTGCTCTGTTCATGAAAATTTTACTGTAAAAAATATTGAAGATGTGCGCAGCCAGTATCCAAATATGAAAGTGCTCGTTCATCCGGAATGTTCGCGTGAAGTCGTGGCACAATCCGATCTGGCCGGCTCAACCAGTTATATCATTGATGTCATCGAAAAAGCAGAGCCGGGATCGGCTTGGGCGATTGGAACAGAAATGAATCTGGTCAACCGTCTGATTCAACAACACCCGGACAAGCACATCATTTCACTGAACCCGCATATGTGTCCGTGCTTGACGATGAACCGGATTGATCTTCCGCATCTCGTGTGGTGCCTCGTAACCATCGCTAAAGGCGAAGAGCATAATGTGATTTCCGTTGACGACCAGACTGCCGAGTATGCCAAACTAGCGCTGAATCGGATGTTGGAGTTGTCCTAAAAAAGGCCGGGTGCCGTGCTTATTGAGGACGGATTTAGCTGCCCGAAAAACATGGTGTTCATTCGCAAGGATGAGTCTAAGAAAGAGTTCATGTGTATACCGAAAAAGTAAGCTAACTGTAAAAGTGTGTATTTATTGCAACTTTATGTTTTCACAATGAAACGTCCTGGAGGTAATCCGAGTACGCGTTTTCTAAAGTGGCCACTGGATCCGCTCTCCCAACCTTTAAAGGCTGTCGCTTGGCCGTGTCTAGTCGGTATGCGCCGGATCTATGATCCGCAAGCAGTGGAATCCATAGCACCCCGGCACATAAAAGGGGCTGTCTAAAAAGCTCCTAAAATAAATCAGGAGGAGAAAATCGAATCGTTTTTCTCCTCCTGATTTTGTATTTGCGGGTTTTCTCCCTGAAAGCAGCTGGCGGATGCCCGCCACCTTCAGGAATTTATGGGCCAAGGAAAGCAGTCCGCCCGGGACTGCCTTCTCTTATTCCAGTATGTTTCTAACTTTCTCAACGGCCAACTCCGATCCTCCGCGTCCCTGGACGTCTTCAATCATCATGGCCACAAGCAGCTCCGGATTTTCCGTATCATAGCCGACGAAAAAGCCGTTCTCTTTTCCTTTTTCTCCTTGCCTTGCTTTCAACTCTGCTGTTCCGGTTTTACCGGCAACACGCTTGCCCTCGATCCGGGCACTGCGCGCAGTTCCACTCGGATCTTCCACAACTTTTAACAAAGCCTTCTCGAGATCCGCCGCTGTTTTTTCGCTCATGACGCCTTCTTTCCAAACGTTGCCTGTATCTTCACCACTTACCAACACAGGCTGAATCATGTTTCCTTTATTTATTAAAGGTGTGTAGGTTGCTGCCAAATGGACGATGTTCATCTGGACCTGCCCCTGTCCGTAGGCGGAGTCCGCCAACGCAATATCCGAGTCAATCTCGCCGATCGTCGACTGATCCAGCGGGTAAGCAAAATCAGGCATGTCTTCTTCGAATCCGAAGGCTTTCAATCCCTTCACAAACTCATCCTTGCCAAGGTCGAGCGCTGCTTGAGCGAAATAAATATTATCCGAAAGCACAAGCGCAGTTTCCAAGTCAATCGGCCCGTTCTTCTCTGTTACCCTCGTAACGGAATAGCCGCCCCAGGATGAATCTTTTTTCCAGGACAAACCCTGGATATCGTACGTTTTCTTCCAATCTATCGCACCGGCTTCCAGTGCAGCCGCTGCCGTAATCGGTTTGATCACCGACCCCGGTGCATAGCCGTTTTTAAACCTGGTCACCAGCGGTTCTTTCTTGTCACTTTCCAGCTGTTCCCAATCTTTTGCTGTCGCTCCCAAGGATAAAACGTTCGGGTCAAAGCTTGGACTGCTTACGAGTGCAAGGGTTTCGCCGCTCACCGGGTGGATCGCTGCTGCTGTACCCGCCTCGTCTTTTAATTCATTAAACACTTCATTTTGAATACCTGCATCAATCGTTAATTGAACGTTTTCGCCGTCCTTGACAGCTGTTTCCGCAAGGACTTTCTCAGTGCCGTCTTTTTTGTTGATGACAATTTTAACACCGTTTTGGCCTTTTAATTTCTCTTCAAACACTTGCTCCAGACCTCTTTTTCCGATCACGTCCGAACTTTGGTATCCGCCTCCGGCTTTTTCCAACTCCTCAGCTGTAATCGGTCCGACGTAACCGATCAGGTGCGCCGCCGCTTCACCGAGAGGGTAGACTCTCGATTCGACCGTTCGGTTGTTCACAGAGGGGATCTCTGTCGCTTGTTCGAGCACGTCGTTTGTATCGCCCGGAATTTTTTTAATCGGAACAAAGTGTTCCGGCTGTACCCAGGAAGCCGACAATGCATTTTCGATCTGCTCCTCGCTCAGTCCGAGCACCTCTGAAACCTGCTTGATGATTTTTTCTTTATCCTCGCCCATTTCAGCGGGGATGATCCCGATTTCGGTCACTTTGCCCATGGTCGCCAGCGGCTTTCCATGTTGGTCGAGAATATCACCGCGCTTGGCCGGTGCAGTTGAAATGCCGATGGTATCTCCTTCTTCAAGCTCTGGAAAAATATATGTCGTATCCCAGCTGACAAACCAGTTTTTTGCTTCTTCCCGTTCTTCTTCCTGTAAAACGGCCGTATGATCAAAGGTAATTTCGCCTGCGATGGTATCCATGGTTACGCTGAATGGCAGCTCGATGGAACCTTCTTTTTCTTCCGTTTCTTCAGGCGTTGTAAAATCCACTTTTAAATTTTTAACTTCTAAATCATTATAAATTTTTTCGTAGCGTTCAGTAAATTCATCCTTCGACACTTTTTCCTGTGCCTCTTTGGACAGATACTTGTACATTTCATCGAAATTCCGTTCATTCCACTCTTTTACATAAGCAGTGAAACGCTCTTCAGGTGCAGGCTGATTGCTGCAGCCGGCGGCCACAACAGCAATCAGCAGCACGCTCAGCCATCCGATCCATTTTTTCATGTAACATCCCCCTTATCCTGTCATTGTATCATTAGAGCCAGTGGTTATGTTAAAATAGTTATCATAAAAAATCATCAGATAACAAGGAGTAGGATCATGGAAAAAGTTCTCATTTTTGGTCATAAAAACCCTGATACCGATTCAATTTGTTCGGCACTGATCTATACTGATTTAAAAACAAAATTGGGTGAAAACGTAGAAGCTGTCCGCCTGGGGGAAATCAACAGAGAAACAGAATACGCACTCAAACATTTTAACATTGAAGCGCCGCGCCAAGTGAGCACGGTCGCGAATGAAGCGGACAAAGTCATTTTGGTAGACCATAACGAACGTCAGCAAAGCGCGGATGATATTGAGAAAGTCCAAGTGGTGGAAGTGATTGACCATCACCGCATCGCCAACTTTGAAACAAGTGATCCGCTGTATTTCCGCGCGGAACCTGTCGGCTGCACAGCGACGATTTTGAAAAAAATGTACGAAGAAAGCGGCGTGGAAATGGAAAAAGAAATCGCGGGGCTTGCCTTGTCAGCGATTATTTCTGATTCGCTTTTATTTAAATCGCCGACTTGCACAGACCGCGATGTCCAGGCGGCCCGTGAGCTTGCGGAAATTGCCGGGGTGGATGCGGAAGAATACGGAATGAACATGCTGAAAGCCGGAGCGGATGTCAGCGATAAAACTGCGGATGAGTTGATCAAACTCGATGCCAAGCCATTTGAAATGGGACAGGCTAAAGTGGAAATTGCGCAGGTGAACGCCATCGGTGTCGACGATATTCTTGCGCGTAAAGAGGAAATCGAAGCTGCATTGGCCCGTGCTGTGGAAGAAAAAGGGTTAGACCTTTTCCTCTTTGTCATCACAGATATCCTAACAAACGACTCTACGGCGATTGCTCACGGAAAAGCGGCTGAAAGCGTCGAGCGTGCCTTTAACGTATCTTTGAACCAAAACCAATGTGTGCTTAAAGGCGTCGTCTCCCGTAAAAAGCAAATCGTCCCCAGCCTGACAGAAGCCCTAAGCAAATAAGGGGAAGCGGAAAGTTCCGGCCGTGGGCCGGAACTTCCTTTTGGGGTGCATTTCGACAGGTGCCTGGCACGCCCCGAATTATGTCGAAAAAGCCTTGGCCAGTGTGTTGGCGCCGGTGCCGGACAGAATTTTGGAAAATTGGCTAGTATTAGCACTGGCTTGACGAGTAAATGGAAAAATTGGCTAGTAATAGTTCCTCGCTGGCGAGTATTAAAGAAAATTGGCTAGTATTAGCTCCGGTTTGGCGAGTATCTGAAAAAATGGGCTCGAATTAGTGCCGGCTCAGCAAGGATTTGAAAACATTGGCTAGTTTTTCCCCGGAGCCGGCCAGTTCCGCGCCCTGGATTATATCCTCAAAAACGGCAAGTATTTTGGCCAGTTAAATATAGCGGACCAGTATTTTAATCATTAGCCAAGATAACACGGTTTCAGCAGAGTCAAACTTAGAAAGAGAGTCCTCAATTTTATTTAAAGGAGTATGTCATTTTGAAAGTTGCGTATTTAGGACCAAAGGGTACGTTTTCCGAAGAAGCAGCGCTGCGCTTTTTCCCGCCGGAAAACAGAGAGCTTGTGATGTACGACGGAATCGTTGATGTGCTCGAGGCGGTCGCCGAACGAGAAGTGAATAAAGGGATTGTGCCGATCGAAAATGCAATCGAAGGCACGATCACGATGACAACGGACGGCTTGATCAACTATGATGTGTGGGTGGAAGGGGAGGCGGTGCTGCCCATCGCCCTGCATCTCTTGACAGTCGAAGGTGCGGAGGCAGACCATATCCGTGAGGTTTGGTCCATCGGGCCTGCACTCGCTCAATGCCGCGATTTTACTAGAAAACTGCAAGTGAAAACGAAGCATTACAGCAGTACGGCAAACGCCGCTGAATCACTCGTAAAATCAAATAATAAAAACGCGGGTGCCATTGCGTCAGAACTGGCAGCCAAAACATTTGGACTCGAAATTGCGAAAAGAAACATTCAGGATTTCGAAGGCAATTCCACCCGGTTCCTCATTGTAACCAATGAAAAGCCGGAAGTCATTCAGGCATCGAAATCGATGCTGCTCATTACACCCGGCGAAGATCGCCCGGGTTTGCTTGCGATCATCTTGAACATCTTTTCATCGCTGGATATTAACCTGACCTGGATCGAATCCCGTCCAACAAAGAAAAAACTCGGTACGTACCGCTTTTTCGTCCAGGCGGAAATGGGCATCCAGGAAGTCAACATGCAAAAAGCCGTCTCCATCTTGCGAACGTATGGACACGACGTGCGTGTACTTGGCAGCTTTGATGAGACAAAATTATAAAAGGTAAAAAGGGTTCCGTTACTGGGCCCTTTTTTGTTTTTGAAATGGGCGGAAAGCGCTGTATCCCATATGAAGGTATTAATTTTTTTAAAAAATGGAGAGGGACCTAATCTCCCAAGGAATCCTTGTAGAAAATTTCCTGTAAATCTTACCTGCCAACTTCGACTCCATCCCTATCAAAGGACCTCATGGAATTTGCTTTCATTCTTTGTCGAAATAACACCCCACCTGTAAAATTTTCCTTCTGCTGTTCAGTACGAAAAAATTGTAGGTTCCCAGTACTTAAGTTACCCTTTACATAGAAGATTGTTTCGCCACGGAAATAATAAAAAAGAGGTGTCCCTTATGAAAATTGAAATTTGGTCAGATTATGCCTGCCCGTTTTGTTATATCGGCAAGCGCCGCTTGGAGGAAGCTTTAAAGAAGTTTGATCACCGCGATCAGGTAGAGGTGGAATACAAAGCATTTGAACTGGAGCCGGATGCTCCGCGCGATACGGACAAGAGCATGTATGAACAGCTCGCAGGCAAATATGGCATGAGTGTGGAGGAAGCAAAGAAAATGAACGATGGCGTTCGCCAGCAGGCAGCGGAAGCCGGCTTGACGTTTAATTTTGATACGATGATTCCGACCAACACATTTGATGCGCACCGCCTGGCGCATTTTGCCAAAACCAAAAATAAAGCAAAAGACGTTCATGAAAAACTGCTGCATGCTTATTTTACGGAGTCCAGGCACTTGGGTGACCATGAAACATTGGCAGACATTGCCGCAGAAGCCGGCTTGGACCGCGATGAAGTTTTGGCTGTGTTGGCTGATGAAAATGCGTTTGCGGATGAAGTTCGCAACGATGAACAGGCCTCCCAGCTCATGGGCGTCAGGGGCGTTCCGTTCTTCGTGCTGAATCGAAAATACGGAGTATCCGGCGCGCAGCCAACGGAAACTTTCTTGGCAGCACTTCAAAAAGTGTGGGAAGAAGAACAGGCTGAGCCGAAACTGCAGGATCTTGGCACGGACAACGGAGCAGCCTGTGCAGACGGGAGCTGCGACATTCCCGAGAAAGAATAATGGATTTTGTAAAAAAATATTGACAGCGCCGCCGATTTTTCATATTATCAAGTTTAACAATATGAAACTTTGGCGCTGACGAAGAAGAGTACCCGTCGTGAAACGAAAGAGAGCTGGTGGTTGGTGCGAACCAGTGTGGATCGGCAGGGGAATGGGCTTCCGAGCTATCAAACCGAACCCGGGAATCCCGGCAGTAGGCTTTGACGGACACCTCCCGCCGTTACAAAGGGAATACGCATGGCAATTTCGTGCGTTTAGAGAGAGCTTTTAGCTAAAAAAGGTGGCACCGCGGTCCCTCGTCCTTTTCCGGATGGGGGGCCTTTTTGGTTTTTCTATCGAAAAACATGATGTTTCGGGCAGCCGGCCTAAAGCTTCATCTGCCAGCCGGAAAAAAATTATTTGTCGTATGCTGACCTGCCAGATGGAGGCCTGGCGAAGAAGCTTGCGA
Organism: Siminovitchia sediminis; assembly: GCF_042680885.1. Classification (NCBI taxonomy): domain Bacteria; kingdom Bacillati; phylum Bacillota; class Bacilli; order Caryophanales; family Bacillaceae; genus Siminovitchia; species Siminovitchia sediminis. The sequence continues at coordinate 112,282 of NZ_JBHUEO010000013.1, forward strand.
GAATAGCGTTCAGATCCAAAACAGCAGATGAGAGGGAGAGTTCTTGCTGTGGAGGATGACAGGGAAAAAAGTTACATACTCTCATGAAAAATTTCATACAGCAATCGTGATGAGCAAGAGGAGTACGTTCGAATCTTTTCGCTGCAGAGAACCGGTGTTGGTGGAAATCCGGTGCGAAAAGCCGGGCGGAATGGGCTTGCGAGCTGTTTCCTGAAGAAAGTAGGGAAATACGGGGATTCCAACGTTAACTGGATAGGACATCGGAAAAAGGATGGGCAATTTTCCTGTGTCAGAATAAGATGGAGAGAATTCATTCTCCAATACGAGGTGGCACCGCGGTTACGATCGCCCTCGAACAGGCAAAATCTGCTTGTTCGGGGGTTTTTTCATTGAGGCAATGTGGTGAAGAAGGGCTGTAAAACTGTCAGGATATACAAGCGTGCGGGGATACTGCTGGAGTCGCGTATTACTGTCCGGGGGCGTTGGATACTGCCCAAAATTCGAAGAACTGCCCGTACTGTCGGGATTCAAGAATATTGTCTGCTCCCCGGCTGATACTGTCCGAGCGTGCGGGAGTACTGTCCGTGGGTTGAGTGGTACTGTCAAAGATTCGAGAATACTGTCCGTGGGTTGAGTGGTACTGTCTTAGATAAAGAGTTATATCATATAAAGTAGATAGATTGATTTCTTCCAATAAGCAGCGAGAATACTGTTCGAGTCAGTGGATACTGTGCCCAGGATTCAAGGATACGGTTCGTACCCGGGAATCAAGAATATTTGTCGGCTCTCCATCTCATACTGTCCGAGCTTCGAGAGTACTGTCCGGGGGTTGAGTGGTGCTGTCCAAGATTCATAAATACTTTCCAACCCCCGTGCGATACTGTCCACAAATCAAACTTACTGTCCAAGCACGAACCGAATACTGTCCGCTGCCCAACAATAAGGTCCAGGCAGCGTGTATAACGGACGTGGCAGCAGGGCCCGCCCTTAAAAAATATAGAAAGGAATAGGATCATGACTACAAAAACGACAAACATCAAAATGACCAAATTAAATGGAGACGTGTTAACGCCGATTACAGTGTTTTTACGGCTTCAAGGTGTAAAAAAATTTCTGTTGGAAAGCTCGTTGAAGCATGATGAGCAGGGGCGTTACTCCTTTATAGGGGCCAACCCGGTGAAGGAAGTGAAAGGGCAGGGGAGGTTGACAACCATTATTTCCGCAGATGGAGACATACTGCAGGAGGAGTCCGGGTTGCCTCTTCAAATATTAGATCAAGTGCTCCCAAAAATCGAAGCAAATCTTCCTTTTCCCTTTTACGGCGGTGCCGTCGGATATGTCGGCTATGACGCCATTCGTCCATATGCGGATATCGGTACTATTCCGGAAGACGAAATCGGCATGCCGGACATTCATTTTTTACTCTGCGAAGATGTTATTATTTTTGACCATTTGGCGCAGTCCATCTATATTTTGGCAATTGATCTGGACGGCAGCCGCTCAGAAGAACAGCTGGAAAATAGAGCAGCAGAGATTGAAGGACAAATTTTTCAAGGCCAAGTGGATGAAAGCCTGCCGGATTGTGAGATTGACTTTAAACCTCATTTAGAGAAAAAAGAGTTCATGACGCGCATTCAAAAAGCAAAAGATTACGTAGATGCAGGCGAGGTGGAGCAGGTCGTCCTGTCACAGCGTATGAGCGGGGAAGTGAAGAGTGATCCGTTTCATTTTTACAGAGTGCTGAGAAACTCCAATCCATCACCGTACATGTTCTACGTCGATTTTGGAGAATACGTTGTGCTCGGTGCATCACCGGAAAGCTTTATTAAGTCGAACGGAAGGCAAGTCAATACCAATCCGATCGCAGGCACACGACGAAGGGGCCGTACGGAAGAAGAAGACAGGGCGCTGGCCGAAGAGCTTTTGGCAGATGAAAAAGAACTGTCCGAACATCGGATGCTGATTGATCTCAGCCTTGAGGATATGGCAAAAGTCTGCGACCCGGACACGATCCGGCTGATCAAAAATATGAACATTGAATACTTCCGGCATGTCATGCACATTGTCTCTGAATTGGAGGGAACCTTGGCGGAAGGAAAAACCGGGCTGGATGCTTTGATTGCGTGCCTCCCGGCAGGTACGGTTTCCGGTGCACCGAAAGAGCGTGCCATGCAAATCATCAACGAGCTCGAGGACGTCAAGCGCGGCGTTTACTCCGGCGCACTGGGCTACATCAACGCCAATGGAGACGTCGACTTCGCCTTGGCCATCCGTTCGCTGGTGATAAAAGATGGGCGTGCCTACCTGCAGGCAGGTGCAGGAATTGTTCAGGATTCAAAAGTGGAACTGGAGTATAAGGAAACGATCAATAAGGCGAATGGAGTGCTGAAGGCGCGGAGGATTTAGTGGGATGCGGATCTCTTACGATTAAAAAACTAACGGATACTATACCACGAGGGATGCCTACTGTCCGAGCTGACGAAATACTGGGGGATACTGTCGGAGCTGTAACGTTTGCAGTCCAATTCCTAGGAATTGTCCACCTTTATAAAACACTGTCCTTATTTACGAAAGACTGACCTCTGGTATACCAATACTTATTGCGATAGGGAAATTCTGTCAAGAATTTAAAACACTGTCCGCCATTTTATAATACTGTCCAAGCGGCGGCGCCTACTGTCCAACTTTCGAGAATACTGTCTGGAATTTTGAAATACTGTCCACAGAAGGGAATACTATTCAGATTCCCGAAATACTGTCCGCAGAAAGGGAAATACTTTCCGGATTGTCGAAATACTGCCCACTGGCATAGCAATACTGATCACGGTGGGAATACTGTTAAGATTTGAATTCTGAAATCCTGCCTTCGGTCTAGCAATACTCCCGTGGCAGAGTATAGATCCAAGCATACAAGGTTCAGCTCCCGCGCTGAACCTGTCTGCAAGTGGACACGGATGTAACCCTTTTTCTGAAAAAAGAAAGGACGAAATACTACACGTAGTTTTGACGGCCTCTTCGAATAACAACCACTCCGCAACCCTCGGTCCCCCTGACACGCCACGCATATTTTCCTCCTATCTTAACCCAAAATAAATCATTTGCAATTATAAGAAAAGTTAATCAATATAGTATTAACGATAAGCCTAAGTGAGAGGAGCACACCCTATGGATCAGCAATTGGAAGTCTTTATTGCCGTGGCAGAAAAGAAAAATTTTTCAAGGGCAGCCGAAGAATTGCATATGTCGCAGCCGGCGGTCAGCCAATACATCCGTGCCCTGGAAGATCAAATTGGAACGAGATTATTGGAGAGAACCAATAAATATGTAAAGCTCAACAAAGCAGGGGAAATCGTTTATGACTACGCACAAGAAATTACCGGGCTTTATACTAAAATGCAGCGGCTTGTAGATGATCTGACGAATAAGACGAGCGGCCCGCTTTCAATCGGCGCCAGCTATACGTTTGGGGAATATATCCTGCCGCATGTCATTGCCGAGATGCTGGACGAATATCCGCTCGTCGAGCCGTCCATCACCATCGGAAATACAAAAGATATTGCTGAAGCTGTGTTAAAACATCAGCTGGATGTCGGAATCGTTGAAGGAGATTTCCAGCATGACAAACTCATGATCGAACCTTTCGCTGAAGACGCCATGCATATCGTCGCAGCACCCGGACACCCGCTTGCTGGTCAGGATCAAGTGACTCCGCAAGATTTGGAAAAAGAAAAGTGGATCGTCCGCGAAGTAGGGTCGGGGACACGGACTGCAGCAGACAATATGTTGAAGTCGATCGGCATTGCGCCGGAAAAAATGATGGAGTTCGGCAGTATTCAAATTATTAAAGAATCTGTAGAGGCCGGTCTTGGCATCAGCCTGCTTTCCCATTGGGCTATCCGAAAGGAACTCGACATGGGCTCTCTCACCATCCTTCCGGTCGACAGCCTGCCGTTTACGAGAAAATTCTCCATCGTCACGTCAAGCCCCTATCGGACCAAAGCATTGGATACGTTTTTGTCCTATGTCACAAAAGTTTCTTCCCCGGGAGCAACGGATTAAAAATGTCCACCAGCTTTCCCCGCAATGCCACCATTCTCCGGCTGCACAAGACTCGGCAGCCGGGGCAGGCATCCGTACCTACTCTGCCTAATCCTTCTATTTTTAATTTATCGCTTTACTTTTTTACATTCGTGGTATAATAAAAAAGGATATCTTCATAAAAAATTAACAAAACCTTTACAGAATTTGATATAATAATGCATCAGTCCACATGATTTTCAGAAACTGGAGCATACCATGTCGAAAAAAGTCGAAGTACTCGGTGTCGAGTTTGATCATACAACTAAAACAGAGACAATCCAGATGTTAACGAAACGGCTAAAAGCCCGTAAAAAAACTTTTGTCGTTACAGCGAATCCGGAAATTGTGATGTATGCACAACGGGATCCGGAATATAAAAAAATTGTACAGTCGGCAGACTATATTATTCCCGACGGGATCGGGATTATTATGGGAGCAAAAATGCTGAACAATCCGCTTCCGGAACGGATACCCGGCTTTGAGTTGATGAAAGACCTGCTGGATGTAGCCGACAGAGAACAGTTGAAAGTTTTCTTCCTTGGCGCAAAGGAGCAGGTTTTACATAAGGCAATCAACAATATTCAACAGGATTATCCCGGCATACACATTGCCGGATATCATCATGGTTTTTTTAAAGGAAACGATCCGGACATTGCAAAAATGGTGCAGGCGGCCAATCCGGACATGGTTTTTGTTGCCTTGGGCTTTCCGCGCCAGGAACAATGGATCAGCCAAAACTCCCATTTGTTTTCAAAAGGACTGTTTATGGGAGTAGGGGGAAGCTTCGATGTGTTGTCAGGTAAGGTGAAACGGGCACCTGCCATATGGAGGAAACTGAACATGGAGTGGCTGTATCGATTAATCAAGCAGCCGCATAGATGGAAGCGAATGGCCTTCCTGCCGCTTTTCATGCTAAAAGTTTTGCGCACCAAATAAGAAATATGTATAGCGATTTGTGGTATGATGTATAACTAGTAATCTACTTTTTCTATGATTTGGCTGTTTTACGATAAAATACCTTGGATAATACGGCTTGTTTTTTGCCATCCTGTATATAAGGAGGGGTATCTCATTGGAATACTTGTTGATGTTATTGCTTTGCTTTATAGCTTCAGTTCTCCTTACCCCTTTAGTGAAAAAAATTTCCATCAAATTTAATATTACGGATAAGCCGAACTATAGAAAGGTGCATACCGATCTGATGCCCAGACTGGGCGGCTTGGCCATCTATATCAGTTTCCTGATTGGGCTTATGTTATTCAGGCCGAATGACCCGAATATGATTTACCTGGTCATCGGCAGCCTGGTGATTATCGCTACCGGTATGCTGGATGATATATATGATATTTCTCCAAAATGGAAGCTGCTTGGACAAGTTGTTGCTGCATCCATTGCGGTGAGCGGCGGATTTGATTTGGAATTTATTAACCTTCCGTTCGGCGGCCAATTGGAGTTTGGTTATCTGAGCGTTCCGTTGACTATCCTTTGGATTGTCGGGATCACCAATGCCATTAATTTGATTGACGGTCTGGATGGCTTGGCGGCAGGTGTTTCCTCCATTGCGCTCATTACCATCAGCTTCATGGCTTTTTTACAAGGGGACATATTTGTTTTGGCCATCGCTTTGATGGTGTTGGGAAGTGCGTTAGGTTTCTTAATATACAATTTTTATCCGGCAAAAATCTTCATGGGCGATACGGGAGCTTTATTCCTCGGATATATGATTGCCTTGCTTTCCTTGCTCGGATTTAAAAATATTACCTTTTTCTCACTGATCATTCCGGTGATCATCTTGGGTGTTCCCATCTCGGATACATTTTTTGCGATTATCCGCAGATTGATTCAAAAGAAACCATTGACAGCACCAGATCAGTTTCATTTACACCACCGCTTGATGAGTTCCGGGTTTTCACACCGGCAGGCGGTCCTCGTCATTTATGGCATCGCAGTCATGTTCAGTCTGGCAGCCGTGATTTTTTCTATGGCGACGGTATGGGGATCGCTGCTGCTGCTTGTCGTATTGAGCATCATTATTGAAATCTTTGTAGAAGTGGTAGGACTCGTCAGCAAGGATTATAAGCCGATTCTCCGCATTATGGAGGGCAGGCAGGCACAACGAATACAACGAAGAAAAAGAGCGTGAGGACGGACAAAATATCCGTCTTCATGCTCTTTATGATTTATACTGGCTTTACATATTTTCCGCTTACGTAACCTGTCTTACTTTTATAAGAGATGCGGTACCAGCCATTTGAAGTTTTTTCTGTCACTTTAACTTTACTTCCACGCTTCAAATTGCCGATCTTGGCATACGATGTCGCATTTCCTGAACGGACATTTAAAGAACTGGCAGTTACTTTATATGTACCGTTTACCTTTGATACTTGAATACCTTTGCTTTTTGGCTGCGCTGCAGAAAAAGGCTTTTGGGCCTTTATATACTTTCCATGTACGTAGCCTGTCTTTCCTTGATAAGTAAAGCGATACCAGCCATTTGAAGTTTTCCCTGTCACATGGATTCTATTATTCTTCTTTAAATTCCCAATTGACTTAAAGTTTGTACCGTTTCCTGCACGTACATTCAATGTACTTGCGGTTACAATGTAAGTCCCGCTGGCCTTGCTTACTTTAATGGCTGTGTTGGTCTTTTTCGCAGGTTTAGGAGCTGGCTTGGCTTTTAAATAAGATCCGCTGACATAGCCTGTTTTACCTTTGAATGAAATCCTGTACCAATTGTTATTAGTTTTACCGGTTACCTTCACCTGGTTATTCTTTTTCAAAGTACCGAGAGAAGAATACTTGGTACTGTTACCGGAACGCACATTGAGTGAACTGGCGGTTACAATGTAAGTACCACTGGCACTGCTTACTTTGATGTCTGTGTTGGTCTTTTTCGCAGGTTTAGGAGCAGGCTCGGCTTTCAAATAAGCTCCGCTGACATAGCCTGTTTTTTCACCAAATGAGATCCGATACCAATTGTTAGACGTAATTCCTGTAACTTTAACCTGATTGTCCTTTTTTAAAGTGCCAATGGAAGGGTAATTCGTTCCGTTACCGGAACGCACATTGAGTGAACTGGCGGTTACAATGTAAGTCCCGCTGGCACTGCTTACCTTGATGGCTGTGTTGGTCTTTTTCGCAGGTTTAGGAGCAGGCTCGGCTTTCAAATAAGCTCCGCTGACATAGCCTGTTTTTTCACCAAATGAGATCCGATACCAATTGTTAGACGTAATTCCTGTAACCTTAACCTGATTGTCCTTTTTTAAAGTGCCAATGGAAGGGTAATTCGTTCCGTTACCGGAACGCACATTGAGTGAACTGGCGGTTACAATGTAAGTCCCGCTGGCACTTGTCACAGAGATAGAGTTGCTGGACGAGGCATCTGCTGATCCACTGCCTTTCGGCGGAAGAGATAACGCATTTCCAACCCCTGTTGCGATAGCTGCAGAGATATCATTTAAAAATTGCCGGTTTTTCAATAACTCTGCATCTGACGCGTGATCAATAAAAAGAATTTCTAGCAGGACAGAGGCCATTTCTGATTCTCTTAATACATGAAAGTTGGCTTGCTTCATCCCACGGTTTCTCTTTTGGTATTCAAGCAATACTTTATTAACCTCTTTGTTAATCTCTTGTTGAACCTTTATATCCTCCTCCGCAGCATTACGGTTATGGGTATAGTCTTCATATCCGGTACCACCGGCAGCATTAATATGAATGGAAAGAAATAAGTCCGCTCCCCAGCTGTTTGCAGCATCTGTCCGCTGTTTCAATGATAAATAAACATCGGAATTGCGTGTCATCCTTGTCTCCACATCATATCGACTAACCAAATATTGGTTCACTATTCGAGAGATGTCTAAGGTCAAATTTTTTTCAAGCAGTCCATTTCCAACTGCACCTGAATCACTGCCGCCATGGCCTGGATCAATCATGACTTTTTGGGATTGAGCTGCGACCGCTTGGTTGAACGGACCTATGACCAGGCCCAGTGCTACCAACATTAAAAATAATTTTTTCTTCATGGATGCCCCCTTGATTGTAAGGTATGAAAATATTCCCAGTGCACCCATATATTATAACACCATGTCGAATTATGCTGTCAGATTTTTTATATAAAAAATAATAAAGGTAAAAAAAAGACGCCATTACAGCGTCCTTTGTATCCCTTATGTTATTCCTGCATAGCCGGATTAGCTACTTCTGTATTCGTATCAAACGTAGAAAGTCCGAGGTGGCTCCGCAGTTCGTTTTTTACTTGTGCCAGGTTTTCTTCATCGAGCTGCCAGTAGTAGACATTTTGCCCTTGGCTGTTCATGATACGTGTATCATCCCCTTCAAGGGTGTAGGTTTCTATCGTCAGATCTCCGGCGACTCCATAGTCTATCAGGGCTTTCATCTCGTCAAACGTCATGTCTGTACGCATGTTTTCACCAATAGCATCAATAACTTTTGCATATTTAGGCAATGCTGAGCCGCTTGCCGCCTTTCTGGCAATAGCTTTCATAATTTCCTGCTGGCGTTTACCGCGCTCAATATCATTATCCAGCCTCCGGGTCCTGGCCAGGGCCAGCGCTTCTTCACCATTGAGTGTCTGCAGACCCTCTTCCAAAGAAATTGCATCTGATTTATCTTTGGAATTTAGCTCATTGAAGGTATAGGGAACATCCACTTCAATTCCGCCCAGGGCATCTACAACTGCTACAAATGCTTCGAAATCCAAACGGACGTAATAGTCCACGGGAATTTCCAGCAGATCTTCAACTGTTTTAATCGTTGCCCGCGGGCCGCCGAAGCTGTGCGCGTGATTGATTTTTGTATAATACCCGACTTCATCAATGTATACGTAGGAATCCCGGGGAATCGTTAACAATTTTACGGACTTTTCCTTTTCATTGAGAGTCGCAAGCATAAGTGCATCCGAGCGGGAGTTTCCTTGGTTTCCGCGTTTCTCACTCTCATCAACGCCAATAAAAAGAATCGATACATTATCTATATTTGGATTTACTTTTTTGTCGCGAAGATCAGATTTTCCGCGATCATCGAAAAAGGCGCTGTCAAACATATTTTCAGCTTTTATATATAAGTAGGTGCCGTAGGTAGCTCCCACTGCTGCAAGAAGCAGTATAGGAAAGACCGCGAACCAAAATATGCGCCTTCTGCGTTTTTTCTTTTTCATTATGGACTGGTTATGACGTCCCATCTGGGTTGAACTCCTTTTCAATAAAAAAGTAGGCTACACTCTATAATACTATCAATTTGCCTAGCCGTACATACCTTTCATTAGGAATTTTGCCCTCTTTCTGGTATCGCTGAACTTTTCTGCTCACGATACATGGCTTGAATCAAGCGATCACTGGCGTTTCCTGTCGAATAGGCATTCCAATCCATTGAAAAATTTACAATTTGGTGAAAATCAAATTCTGCTCGTTGGATTGTTTGGATCAGTTCCTCAGTTGTTTGGACAATGGGCCCGGGAACAAGCTGCTCATACGGCTCCCAAAAGCCTCGGGATCGGGCATAATCCTGCAAATCATATGCAAAAAAGACCATCGGCCGCTCCAACAGAGAAAACTCAAAGGGGATGGAGGAATAATCCGATATCAACAAATCGGTCACCACAAGCAGCTCGTTAACATCAGCGTGTTGGGATACATCAAAAACAAAATCAGGATATGTATTGGAAAAATCAAAGTGAACGGCAGGGTGCAGCCGTAATAATAAAACGTACTCATCTTGAAGCGCCTGATACATCTCATCGATGTCCAGCGGCAGGGAAGATACATTGAATTCATTCTCACGGTAAGTCGGTGCATACAATATCACTTTTTTTCGTTGGATGATCGGATATTTCGACTGCAAAGCATTGGCTGCATTCCTCATGGCCTCTTCGTTATAAAAGAAATCTGTACGCGGAATCCCCGTTCGAAGAATCTGGCTGTCCGTAATGCCAAAACTCTCGCGGAAAATCTCCGCCATTTTTTCTCCACCAACTACGACATGATCGAATTGGCTGTATACGCGCCTAAACCGCTCGTTTGCTTGAGGAGACCGGTATTGATTGGAAGGGTCCTTCAGGCCAAATTGCTTAATCGCCCCGGCAGCATGCCAGAGCTGAATACATTTTACATTCGGTTTGAACCGAACCGCAGCCAAAAACCCAAAATAATTATCAATAAAAATATGACGGGATGTCGCCAAGTGATAAATTGAGCGAATCCAGTCTAGTACATGCCTTAGTTCAAAGGTCAACACCATTCGGTCCTTGGCATCCCTAAAATTTACCCGGCAGGAAGCAGTCTTCAGTACAACAACCTGGTCATCTGTCTGTTCCTCCAGCGCTTTCATCGTAAACAAAACATTGTCCCCAAAAGAAGCAACAAACGTTGTCTTCTTCTTCTGGGGACATATGCTGAACAGGCTGAAGAAACAGCGGAAAACAAACAGATATCCTTGTATCGCAATTTCTCTAACCATTGTTGGCTTGATTTAAATCCTTTTTAATTTGTGTGGTGGAAATTCCAACCGTGCGGGGTAAATAAACAACTTCACAATATTCCTTTAGGAAATCAAACTTTCCTTTCCAGTCGTCGCCCATCACAAAGACATCAACATGATGTTTTTGAATATCTTCCACTTTTTGTTCCCAATTATGTTCCGGAATAACCTCATCCACATATCGAACCGCTTCAAGAATTGCTTTGCGCTGCTCAAATGTATAATAGGCTTTTTTGCCTTTTAAAGCATTGAACTCATCTGATGAAACAGCAACAATTAAGTAGTCACCATATTCTTTTGCACGGCGGAGTATATTAATATGTCCCGTATGAAGCAGATCGAATGTCCCATACGTAATCACTTTTTTCAAAGTTAAAACCTCCGTTTTATTAATTACGGAAAACAGCTTATAACGTAAATTATACAAGATTCCGTGATAAATACCTACCAAAAAATGCGAGGAAAGAAAAACCACCCTACGCGATCATATGCGTAGGATGGTTGATTTATTTAACTATAATATACTCAGTACCCCCAGGTCCACCGCTGACCCAGGCTGTTCCTGTTTTATAATAAATTTGGTACCACTCATTTTTGCGTACCATTTTACTGTCTTTATCTAAAACTGCAGCTAGATGCGTTCCTGAACCGGCCGACCCAATCATTGCTTTTGAAGTACTGGGTTCAGGGCGAATATTTAAGTTAGTCTTCGTTTCGAGCAGATTTAGGACTTTTACATAATTCCCGTGGATCCACCCTTCTTTGGAAGCAACCTTTACTTTAAACCATGTTCCATTGCTTCCCAATATTTCCATATGGCTGTCCTTAGGGACCGTAACAATGGTTGGTTTTGAAGTACTTGGTTCTTCTCTGAGATTGACATTTGCAGTACTTTTGCCTACAACTTTTTGCGGATAATTAGTAATGGATGCCGATGTACCGCCGCTAGTTCCCTTATTTGAAGTTGGGTCAGCAGGCCTGGAAGTTTTCCCTGGTTGATTTAGGAATTTTGGTACTTCAAACTCTAAAACAAAGTGATCTAGCTTTTCATAAAAATCGGCCATTTTATTGGCTTGGATTTCCGCCCATTTTACATGAGTTGCATATTGGTGAGAGCCTGTTTTTGCCGGGTTCCAACGCATTTTATAGAGTGTGTCCTGACCCGCGTTTATATAGTTCTTTCCAACTTCTGTCGCTCCACCCTTGATGGCATCCGCTGGAGAAAACCACCCTTTATCAAAGGCATATTGTGCACCGCAATCAATAGGGCAGCTATCCTTGGCGCCGTATCCATACATATTATAAACTTTGCCTATTGTAGCAGCAGTATTGGCAATGTTCCCCTTACTATCTTTTGTTACCTTCCCATTTTTATCTACCGGTATCCCATTAGCGAGTACAGACTTTCCATTTCCTGTTTCGTGAAGAGTATGTGCAAGCAAATACACTTCATTGAGTCCAGCTATTGCGCTTGCATCTACGAATGCTTGCCCTTGACCCTCAAGAATCCCTTTTCCAGCAAGTATCTTTTTGTTGATTTCCGTAGCAGTTAACCCGGCTGAAGATCTCAAGTCCAAAAACTGATAGAATCCGCTTGTTCCGTTAGGGAAATTGGAAGGGTTCGCATAGTACTCTACCTGTTCTCTTGTAGCTCCGATCTTTCCGGCACCGTCACTTTTTGGGGAGACGTTCATTTGTTTGTCAACTAAAGATGAAAATGTATAATTATAGGCTGTCGTCTTTATCACATCTTTTGTTGTAACATCACTAGCAGGGATGAAGCCGTTTGTGGTTTGAAACCATTTTTCAGTATATGGTCTCACTTTAACAGGCTGGCCTTTTGATATACTCGTTACAACTTTAGCGCTTTTTGAAGCAAGGTTATAAATGTTTGTACCGGCTAGTGTCCTTCCATCAATTTCTGAGGAAGAGTTTAATAGTTTCTCTACGTGATCGACATGTATATAGCCAGTTCTTGCCCGCCCGTTCACATATACGGTGGCCTCATACCATTTGCTTGTGAAAGTTTTATAGATTAACTTTCTTCCGGCAGGATATGTCTTTAAGGATGTTGAATCAGTTGAAGCACGGGAGTATACAACAGTAGGGCTTTTTAAGCCGATTCCAGATATGCTTTCTTGCTTACTTACAATATTTTCCACGTGGGATCGATGAATATACCCTGTCCTCTTTTTTCCTTTAACATAAACGTTTGCTTCATACCAATTAGGTGAAAATGTCTTGTATTGGAGTATAGAGCCTGCAGGATATGATTTCCAAGCTGATCCAATGGTTCCCTTTTTATAAACGGATGTTGGGCTCTTTGAAGCAACACCTTTTAATGGCTCTTGCTGGTTAAAGGCTGTTTCGACATCCGCCTTACTAATATATCCTGTTCTTTTCTTTCCGTTGACATAGACTGATGCAATATACCAATCTTTTGTGAAAATCCGGTATAAAAGAATATGGCCTCGAGAATAACTCTTTAATGACTTTGAGCTTGTAGAAGCTGATTGATATACATTTGTAGGGCTTTTAAGGGCAATCCCTTTGAGAACGTCCGAACTGATAGTCGAAGTCTCTACATCTCCAGAATAGATATAGCCAGATGTAGCTTTTCCATTAATATAGACGGTAGCAGAATGCCATTCTGTACCGGATGGAGTATACTTTAAAATAGTGCCGGTTTTATATGACTTTAAGACTTTAGAGTTCCGTGACTCTTTTTCATACACATTTGTAGGGCTTTTGAGCGCAACTCCTTCAACATAAGATGCCCCTTTTGCATCCGGAACATTAAACGCAACAAGGGATATTATAAGAAAAGAAATTAAAATCAGTATTACAGTTAGTCGTGTAATCTTCCGTTGTTGCTTTACGGGCAGACTATTAATTTTGTTTAACATGAAAATATTAAATACCTCCTAGAGGGGAAAAAAGTAGAGTAAATGGAAAAAATGTGAAACTACTATTGTATAATACTATATTTCTTTCAGGTTTTGACATTTTTTTCTGCTTTACATTTTCTTTACATAAAAAAAACATCCTTTTCTAGGATAGAAAAGAATGCCGTCAAGCAACATTGACTTGTTGAGGCTTCATCTTAGACTTTTTCAATTTTTTCGTTTTACCTATAATGAAGGAGCCAAAAGGTATAAATGATATTATTTTGATTGTTAGCATGGAACATACTAACGAAGTAAGAAATAGTAATATGACATTATAGGTATAATTCGATGAAAAAATCGGCAAATGCGGAGCAATTAGTCGTTGAAATTGCCAATGCAACAAATATATTCCAAAGGAATAATTACTGACCAGATTAACAATTTTAAGATTTGGAAGCGACTGCCCCCAGGCCAAAATAACTGCACTCATTGATATGACTAATGGATATAAATCGAATCTTCTAGAGTCGACCGCTGTGTTACCGAGCCGGTATGAAAGATAGACAAGCCCAATAGAAGCTGCTAATAAAACAAGTGTAAGCCAGCGGTATTTGTATAATTTTGGTGCAATGGTTTTATAATGCTTCCCTACTAAGAAGGCAGATGTGAAGTATCCAAACCATGCAATGAATGGTAGTTTAAGAGCATAAGAATATTTTCCTAAAGTGATGATGTCATGATTAATTAAGTAAAGGTAAATCCCCATTATCAAAACACTAAAAGGGAATAACTTACGCACAGATATTTTAAAGCGAACGACCAGGAAATGGAGTAGATAGAACTGGAAAATAACCAATATAAACCATCCAATAAATTTGCCGGTTAAGACATTGTCTAGTATCTTCTGATCCAGCAGCAGGTTTGGTTTCAAGTAATTCCCTACTAAGGCATCAATGATTCCAAAAGAAATAAAAGGAAGATAAATATATTTGATCCTCGATTCCCAGAAGTTCTTGGGTAATTTATCATTGTAGCGATTTGCCAATATGATGATGGATAATACTATAAACGTTGGAGTTGCAAAACACATAAGGATGCGGCCAAAATGATAAAATTCAGTTTGAGGTTGGCCTAAAACCCTGGATGTTTGAGTCATGCTGTGAAGGAGAACAATAGTTAAACAAGCTGCAACGCGCAACATGTTCCATTCTTTTATCATTACCGCACCACCTTTGTAAATGCACCAGACAAATCATAAGGAAAAATATCTAGATATTCAATGTGACTTTAATTCCTATAATGGGTAAAAATTCCGTTTTTTTAGAGGGAGAGGCAGAGTCAAATCACGTAGCTTGTTGATTTGGGAAATCAAATCTACTAAACTTGTTATGTGTTGGAGGATTTTATTCTATTTTGGTAGGAGAATGAATAATGAAGCTTTTAAAAGAAATTAAGAAACGCTTAGTGAAAAAAGTAATCCTTTATCATAGTTCTCTTGTTAATGACCAAATCGAGCTTAAAATTCACCTTCAGAACTTTAGATCGCTGAAGAAGAAGGTGGACGTGATATTTGATACACGTGAAGAGCAGCATAGAATCCCTTTTCATCTCCAAAATAACCAATTGGCTGTAATGCTTCCCATTGAGCTTGCGGGAAAAATAGAACAAAAGGGTATTTTGAAGGTATTTATCAATGGACAAGGAATGTGGGTGACAGAAGCAAACGACTTTGAAGAAAAGAATAGTGACTTTTTTATACAAGGAAAATATCTAAGCCTCAAAGTAAATAAAAATATTGTTTTAAATCATCACTTTAAGCAATATACCTTTTCAGAAAAGAAAATAGAATGTCGAAATTTCACATCAGGGTATAACAGCCTTAGATTAGAAATGAATGACATCCCTGAACAAGACTTTGATATTGTCGCATTGAAAAATGGAAAGGAACATGTACTTGAAAAGGACTATAGCGAAGAGGATCAATCCGTAATATTAAAAGATTTCACCGCTCTATCAAATGGATCTTGGAGACTGTTTCTCTACTCGGAAAAATATATGTACCCATTACAGCTAAAAGAAGGGGATCACACTTTATTTTCTACATATAATCACGAAATAATTACTGTTTCAAACAATGGTTATTTATCTCTTGAACTTCGGCCCCATTATTTTCTGAATTCAGCGGTATTAATCAAAAGAGAGACCGATGGCCAAATACAATTTTTAACAGAGACGAACATGGATCGTGACGGTTTTCATTTAATCGTGGAGGATACTACTACTCACGAAGAATATTATTATCAATTGAAGAAGACGAAGAACGGATTGGAATGCTTATTTCCTATAGATGTCTTATGGAAGAATTACTCCAGGAAGAGATTCTTTGTTGAGGAAGGCGGAAGCGAACCGAAGAAATACCAATTCCTATTAAACCAAACAGAACTTTCTGGGACTGGTATTAACTTTGAAGAGGCCATTCAGTCACAGGTTGTGATCTTTTCCTTTTATATACGTAAAGATCGCTCTTTAGGACTAAAAACGTTAAGACCTATTTTGAAAAAGGAGATTACAGATATCTCCGATTTCACCATTAGTGGTTATTTGGGATCGATGAAGGCATTCTTTGATTGCCGGGCATACCTTGTATTTGAAGAACGAGAAAGTATGGAAAGTATAAAAGTTCCAATAGAACAGGAATTCACAATAGATTTGAAATCCTTAAATCTCGTAGAACTTAAAAGTAAAGATAAAACAATTATTGATCTGTACGTAGAGGTTATCAATCAGGAAGATGAGAGCATCCGCAAGGAAAAAATCAAGTATAAATATGCTGATTATAAAAAAGATAACTATTATGACCATTTCGAAGTGAAGGACCAATTTCAAGATGCACATCATTTTCTGGTAACAACAACACCTTTCAATAACCTGAAGTTAGAAACATTTACAATTCCTAATGAAGTGGACATTCCTGATAACACAGAAGTTAAAAACGACAATATTTGGTTAATTGGAGAAAGGTACGATACAGCCCAAGATAATGGGATTGTTTTATATCAGTGGCTTAGGGAAAACACAACGATCGATGCATATTATGTAATCGAGAAAGATGCACAAGATTATGAAAAGATAAAAGATGATCCGCATGTTCTTACCTTTGGGTCTCCAAAACATTACGAGATCGCATTTAAAGCAGGGGTTTTGTTAGGGACACATGATTTGGAAAATATATTACCCTACAAAACAGCAAAAGGCTTTTTTAATTATGAACATGCGTATAAAGTATTTTTACAGCATGGCGTACTGGGAAGAAAAAATGTTGAATATCACAAAAAGTTTTATGATGTTCCTTTTGATACCTTCATTGTCAGCAGTGATGCTGAAAAATATGATATCGTGATGGATAAAATGGGTTATGACGCTGATGAAGTGGCGGTAACTGGTTTGGCTAGGTTCGACAGGCTCATACAAGCCGAAGAACCAAAGAATATTCTGCTAATGCCCACTTGGCGTGATTGGATTAATACGGATCAGCAATTTTTGGAAAGTGAGTATTACTCGACTTACTTAAATTTAATTAACAATGAAGTACTGCAGCAGCTATTGGAACAGTATGATGTGAATTTAAATTTTTATCCACATTACCGAGCACAAGATTTCTTCCAGCGAAACGTTAAAGTTCATAGTGGCCGAGTTCATTTCATTCCATTCGGATCGAGAAAAGTTCAAGACCTTTTGATTGAGCATGCTTTACTAATTACCGACTATAGTACCGTAAGCTTTGACTTTATTAAAATGGAAAAGCCAGTGATCCATTATCATTTTGATGTAAAGCGTTTTTTCCGGAGAGGAATTCTGAGGCCGGTTGATGAAACCTTTATAGGTGGTATTGCTCACACGGAGGAAGAAATGATAGAACTCATCAAAGACCGATTACAGCATAATATGAAAAATTATGAAGTGGATATTTCCGGAGTTATTAAATACCATGATCGCAAAAATTGTGAACGGATCTATCAAACCATATGTAATGGATTGAAGGCTAAGAGGAATTTAAACAGGAAAATAAAACATTAATTAGTCTATGTAACCGTCAGGCTAAGCTAAGCCAGCTTAAGCTGACGGTTTTTTTAGATAAAAAACTAAATTTATGGTTCATTTTGTATAAAATGTAAAAAATTCTATGATAAAATCACAAATGGAACAGATTTTCCCGGCAATAAGGGAAACTGAAAGCTACCACAAAATAGCGGAGGATATATCACATGGCCGGTCACTCAAGTTTTATATTGACACTTTACAAGAGTAGTAAATTTGTGTATTAGCTATCTATCCTTATGGATTAGAAGGCTTTTACTAATAAAAACCCTAAAATGCGAGGTGATCTCATCCGATATTAGTAAAAGGATCGTACTACGACATGGCTAAGACAACTAGAAAGGGGATAGTATGAAGAGGTCAATAAAATTTGGCATAGTTCTAATGCTGATTGCCTTGGTGTTTCAATTATTCCCGGTGCAAACAACAGCCAATGTCCAACAGGATAAGTTGGAAAACGGAGAGCAAAGATATATATTGTTTGCTAAACAGCCGGGAGAAACGGTAAAGGTATTTGAAGATGTAAATGGGAGCAAGGTCGTTGGTGAAATTGATGACGATAGTCCAGTGTTGCTGCTTAAAGAGGAAAAAGGAAAAGACTATTCACTTATCCTTTATAAGGAGGAAAAAGAAACAGATCCTGAGGAAATACAGGGATATGCTCCATCCGACAATCTGATTCCAGAGGAAGAAGCGGAGGAAGTAAGAAATAGCCGACAGCTTAATGAAATGCCTGACGACAGCATACAAGAGGATGTTCCGCTGAATGAAAAGTCCTCAAATCAGCAAACTGAAGAAGAAGCAATTGAAACAGACGTAACAGAGAAAGGCCCTAAAGTTGATGAGGAAGCTGAACTTGAACAAGAATTTCCAGATGAGAATTCCCAATCAAATCAAACTTCAAAGGAAGCTACTGAAGAAGTTTCCCAATTCGAAAAAGCTGGAACAGTTGATGAAGCAGAGCTAGAGGAACACGCAGATGTATCAAAGGAAATAACCGAGCCATCGCCCCAAATCCGTTCTTTTGCAACTTTTTCTGCAGCTCAAGCACCTGAAAGTTTTCAAGGCATAGCATTAAAGAATAGGACAAACGTGTATGATTTCGACAATCATTCCAAAGTGTTAAAGTCATATAAGCAAGGGCACATTCTAAAGTTCCATACGCATCCTAATAATGATAATTTATATGCTGCGATTGTGTATGTTAATGGAGAAAGACAGGATGGAATCATACATAAAAGTGATGTAGATCTGCTTGTAGATGGTAAATCCCTACAAGGTTATGCGGCAGTACAGCCGGTACATGTTTATCAGGGCCCTTCCAGAGATTCAGCTGTTTTAAAGAGCTACAATGTGGGGAGCCCGCTGAAATATCAAGCTTTCTCTATTATGTGGCACAAAGCAACTGTTTATGTAAAAGGAAAACGCCTAAGTGGATATATTTATTCCGGTGACGTAATGAGCAAGAAGCCTTCTGCCGAGCATCCATCTCCGAATGGTCCAACCTTAAGAGGGGTTGCCAAGCAGAGTCCGACCGCTGTATACAGCAGTCAATCAACAACCTCCAAAAAGTTGAAGACTTACCCTAAGGGGCACATTCTGAAGTATAAAGCTTTAAATTCGAACTGGCATATAGCAACAGTTTATATTAATGGGAAAGCCCAGACCGGTTATTTACATGTAAGTCACGTGGATACAGCTGACACATCTTCCAGCCGTTTAAAGGGAATCGCTATTAAAAGTCCTACACGTGTGTATTCGAAAGCTTCTACCAGCTCTTCGACTCTGAAAAGCTATAGCCAGGGGCATGTGCTTAGTTACCGTAACTTTACGAAAGAATGGTTTGAAGCAACAGTTTATGTCAGCGGGAAACCAAGAACTGGATATATTCATAAGAACCATGTAGAAAATGCAGGTAAAAAGCATAAAACCATCAAAGGCGCTGCCATGAAAAGCTCAACTCATGTCTATTCAAAGGCTTCTAGAGGGTCAAAAATTTTAAAAAGCTATAAATTCGGGCATGGCTTGATCTATCGTACTTTTACTAGTGATTGGTACGAAGCTACAGTTTATGTAAATGGGAAAAAATATACAGGTTATATTCATAAAAGTGATGTAACGAGTCTTGCCGGCAAGAAAATCGTTCTGGATCCCGGCCACGGCGGCTACGATTCTGGTGCTCGAGCATCAGGCCTTATTGAAAAAAAGTTAAATTTGGATATTGCTTTAAGAGCTGAGAAGTTACTAAGAAATGCGGGCGCGTCTGTTGTTATGACCCGAAAAACAGATTCATATATCTCACTTCCAGCAAGATCACAGATTGCTAACAGCTCTGGAGCCGATATTTTCATCAGCATTCATGGTAATGCATTTAACGGTACGGCGCAGGGCGTAGAAACTTTTTGGTATGGAAAATATCAAAAGCAAAATAGTATTCGGTTAGCCCATTCCTTGCAAGACAGTCTCGTTTCTAAATTAGATCTACGCTACCGACGAGTAGCAGAAGGTAATTTCCATGTCATTCGCGAAACTAAAATCCCAAGTGCACTTGTAGAAGTAGGGTTTTTGGATCATCCGGTAGATGCAGCCAAGCTAAAGAAATCCTATTATAGAGATCGTGCTGCAGAAGGAATACTGCTGGGAGTCATCGACTATTTTTAATTGGAGTGGAAGCTGCAGAAAAGCAGCCTCTACTTTTTTTTAATGTCTCATTGAAATCCCATTTGCACCTCGATATAATTTGAAAGATGGGTTATACAGGGAGTAATGATAAAGATGATGCAACGTATAAAACAAAAATTAATCCGCCTCCGCAGGGGGAAGCTTGTTCAAAATGCATATAGACTAGCCTTTTTAATATTTGGAAAGCTGCCGAAGAAAAAGAACTTAGTAGTCTTTGAAAGCTTTCATGGAAAGCAATTTAGCGACAGCCCGCGAGCGATCTATGAATATATGAAAGATAAAGGGATGCCATATGAAATGGTTTGGATGGCTGACAGGCGGCATACCCACGTATTTGAAAAATTGGAAGGTGTCCAGTATGTCAAAAGGCTGTCTCTTCAATGGATATTAATTATGGCACGGGCTAAGTATTGGGTAACAAATGCCAGGCTGCCCTTATGGCTGCCAAAGCCAAGTGGTACGGTGTACGTCCAGACATGGCATGGCACGCCGCTTAAAAGGCTCGGCGCAGACATTGATGAGGTCCATATGCCTGGAACCAATACGGAGAAATACAAGAAAAACTTTCTGTTTGAAGCCGGAAAATGGGACTATTTGGTCTCTCCCAATGCGTATTCCACCGCCATTTTTAAACGTGCATTTGGTTTCCATAAAAAGATGATCGAATCTGGTTATCCCCGAAATGACTTCTTGATAAATTGTAATGACCCGGAAACCGTGTCTGAAATTAAGAGGAGATGTGGACTGCCGCTGGATAAAAAGGTCATTTTGTATGCACCTACATGGCGAGACAACCAATTTTATTCCAAAGGAAAATATAAATTTGAACTGGAAATGGATTTGGGTCAGCTAAAGGGACAACTTGGTAAAGATTATATTATCGTCTTAAGGCTTCATTATCTTGTGGCTGAGAACCTTGATTTGACAGAGTATGAAGGTTTTGTTTTTGATCTTTCGGCACACGAAGATATAAGAGAATTGTATTTAATTGCAGATTTGTTAATTACCGATTATTCTTCCGTCTTTTTCGATTATGCGAATTTAAAAAGACCCATGATTTTCTTTGTTTACGACATTGAACTATATCGCGATCATCTGAGGGGCTTTTACTTTGATTTCGAAAAGAAAGCGCCCGGACCGTTAGTAAAAACAACAGAAGGGATTATCGAGGAAGTCAAAAAGATTGATAAACATGGATTTGTTCCTACGGAAACCATTGAAGAATTTTATCATCGTTTCTGTTACCTCGAGGATGGGCAAGCGAGCGAAAGGGTAGTCTGGGAAGTATTTGATTGAAAGTAAATAGGGCAGTTGTTTCAGAAATGGGAACAACTGCCTCTTATTGTGTTTTCTTTAGCCTACTTGTATAATTTAAAAGGATGTGAGCATAACAGGCATCATGAAAGGAATTATTAAATGAAATCAGCGATATTGGTGATAAAAGAACAAATAGAGCACTTTTATTTAATAAGAAGGCTCTCATTATATGAGCTAAAAAGCAAAAATAAGAATAATTATTTGGGAATGGCATGGGAGATCATTAATCCCCTGATTCAAATACTCATTTATTGGTTTGTATTTGGAAGTATTCGCCAGCGGGCAGATATTGAAGTTGTGCCCGGCTTTGAAGTGCCGTTCATCCATTGGCTGCTGGGCGGTTTTATATTATGGATGTTTTTCTATCAATCTACGATTCAAGGGTCGAAGTCGATTTATTCAAGACTGCGGATGCTGTCAAAAATGAACTTTCCAATGAGTGTCATCCCTAACATTGTCATCTTCTCTCAATTTTACATTCATTTAATTTTATTGGGGATCACTTTTATTATTTTTCAACTTTCGGGTTATTATGTGAGCGTCTATTTTCTGCAAATCTTTTATTTTATTTTTGCCACGTTCTGTCTGGTGTTTGCCATTTCTTTGATAACATCAACATTGTCAACCATTATCAGGGATGTTCACATGTTTTTAAATGCGACTTTGAGAATGCTGTTATATTTATCTCCGATTCTTTGGCAGCTTACGATTCTGGATGACCCCCTGCCAACTATTATGAAATTAAACCCTTTATATTACGTAATTGAAGGATATCGTGCTGCGTTATTTGGAACGGAATGGTATTTTATAGAACACTGGCAGTATTCCCTTTATTTCTGGGGACTTGTCCTGGTCTTGTTCCTGCTTGGATCAAAAATTCATGTGAAGTTCAGAAGACATTTTATTGATTACTTATAATTGGATGGGATGATAATGGAAAAAGCCATCATCGTAAAAAATGTTGTTAAAAAATATAAACTCTACAGCGACAATAAAGAGCGGATTCTGGATCTCCTGATGCCTAAAAGCTATGGCGAGGATTTTTATGCGTTGGCAGGAGTCAGTTTTGAGGCTGAAAAAGGAGATGTCATTGGCTTCGTGGGAACAAACGGATCGGGAAAATCTACCCTTTCGAACATTGTTGCAGGGATCGTTCCGGAGACGTCTGGTTCAGTTGAGGTCAACGGCCAAGTAGCTCTGATCGCTGTTTCAGCCGGGTTAAAGGCTGATTTGACAGGAAGAGATAATATTGAACTGAAACTCCTAATGCTTGGGTTTTCAAAACAGCAAATCAAGGAACTTGAGCCTCAAATCATTGAATTCTCAGAGCTTGGCAAGTTTATTGATCAGCCGGTAAAATCGTATTCCAGCGGGATGAAATCACGATTAGGCTTTGCCATTTCAGTCAATATGGACCCGGATGTTTTGATTATTGACGAGGCCTTATCGGTAGGGGACAAGGCCTTTGCAGAAAAAAGCTTGGAAAAGATGAAAGAATTTAAAGCTCAAGGAAAAACAATGATTTTCGTCAGCCACTCACTGGGGCAAATGAAGCGATTTTGTGATAAAATCCTTTGGCTGGAGTATGGCATGGTGAAGGATTTTGGGTCGGTTAAAGAGGTTCTGCCCAAATATGAACAGTTTGTAAATGAGTTCAAAAAAATGTCTAAAGAAGAGAAGGAAAAGTATAAGGAAGAAGCCATGGAAAGGCAGGGAGAGGCTTTATTGGCTAGAGTATGAGATGCCTATAAGGGCTGCAACAGAAAAGGTCATCGATTCATGACGTTTTTCTGGGCAGCCTTTTTCTATTTATATTTTAAAGCCTTCAAAGTGTTCAGCAGACGGCCGGCCTATGAAAATATTAAGGTTGTCGGCCTGCTAACGATGGGCCCTTAATCTTTGAGGGCAGTTTTTGCATATTTTAATAGGTAATTGCTCTCTTGTTTTGGGCAGTCCAAAGTTTATTGAATTGGCTCTTGGAAATCTTTACATTTTTCTTGGCTGTCCAGGGGTCATTGTAATAATAGTTGCTCCCATCAAAGCCTGTAAGAACCAGGGCGTGTACAGTGAACCCATGAATAGGAGAACCCCAGACGACGACAGGTTTGTTTTTCCTCAATTGGGCCTCTAAATTTTTATAGGAGGTACCTGTAAGGTTTTGTGCACTTCCCGCGTATTTTTTGACAAGGCCAGTGAGTGCTGGCGGATAAATCGTCCATCCGCTTTTTAAGTAAGGGTTTCCAACATAACCGTAATTTGGGTTCCAACTGTGATAAGGCATTTCCATCGCCAATTTCACCTTATTAATGTCTTTGACCCCCTTGTATTGCAGCATCATAGTTACAGCTGTGATTTCACAGCCTGTCGGCAATTCAGGCAGCTGCCCGACTGCTGGTACGTTTAAAATGATGCTCGTGATTCTAGAACCATGCTTTCCATAGACAGTATTGGGAGCATATCTATAATTGGCGAGCAGTTTTGCTGATCCTTTTTCTTTTTTTATCGCTTTTGACAGGTATCCTGAAGTAGTGAGATAAAATTTATATTTAATATTTTTTCCGTGTGCCCCATACTTGGTGCCTGGATAATATTCATAATGATTGATAATCCTCTTAGATCCTTTCTCTCTTTGTTTAGCTTTTGATAAGTACCCGTTTCGATTGAGGGTGTATATATAGCGGATATAGTTTCCGTGTGATCCATACTTTGTATTTGGATAATATTCATATCTGGCAAGCTGTCTTTTTGAACCCTTTTCTCTTTTTGATGCTTTTGTTAAATAGCCTAAATGGTTAAGGTCAAATATTAATTTGATATTCCTTCCATGGGAACCATATTTGGTATTTGGATAATATTCATACCACGTAAGTATCCGCTTAGACCCTCTTTCTCTTTTCACAGCCTTGGTTAAGTAGCCCGATTTGTTGAGGTAAAAGATATTTTTAATATCATTTCCATGAGCCCCATATTTCGTATTTGGATAATAAGTATACCTTGCTAGGATCTTCTTGCTTCCCCATTCCCTTTTTGTAGCTTTAGTTAAGAAACCTGATTGGTTAAAGTTAAAGATATATTGAATTTTGTTGCCATGCTCCCCGTACTTTGTATTAGAAAAATAATTGTATCTCGCCGTAACTTGTGTAGACCCGGCCTTCCTTTTTATTGCATGAGTCAAGTGGCCGTCGGAGTTTATGTAAAAGATATAGTTGATATACTTTCCATGGTTTCCATACTTGGTATTTGGGAAGTATCTATAATGTCGTATAACTTTTTGGTCATTTTGATTTAATTTTTCAGCTTTTGTCAAACTGCCATCTGCAGGATTGATATGAAACACATACCTTACATTTTTTTTGATGTTTTTTTCTTTAGTTTCAGGATAAAACTCTATGACTTTAGTAATCTTGTCATTTTCAAATATTTCTGCTCGATGGACTTCTCCATTTAAATTCTCATAATACTTAATAGAATCATCAGCTTGTAATGTTTGAACCTCTACAGGTGGTTTAAGGGTCGTTTTCTCTTGTTTGTCGGCAGGAGCTAGTTCATCCTTTAAATATTGAGTGGATTCATCTTGATTGATGGGATCTTGCGTTTCGTTGTTAGTCTCTTCGTTTTTTCGGTATTCTGATTGATTTTTTTCGACTGTTCCTGTGGATTGCTCTTCGATATGTGCAGGTTGCCCTTCATCTGTTTTTTCTTCATGTGCAGGAGTTTCTTCTTGAGAAATTTCTCCCTTGTCCTCCGTTTGGATATTGTTCTCCGGCTCTAATTGTGTCGTATCTTTAGAATGTATTTCAGCCCCCAGGACTGAAATACCCATATTGGAGAATGCTAATCCAGCAACTAATAAAACAAATAGTACTCTCTTTGTCATGATGGCTCCTTTCCAAATTGTGGGAAATATTATTTACCACCATTCTACGTAAGTAGAGCCAGTTGTGAAGATGCAAAAGACGCAGGTCAAATTATACAAAACGGGGCTGTCCAGAAAGTCAGTAAAAACTGATTTTCTGTGACAGCCCTATTTCGTTTACTTCAAAAAAAGGCATACAAAAAAATCGCCCTTTCTAGTAAAATGTAAGTTACCACACCAACATT
>NZ_JBHUEO010000014.1:0-33722 GCF_042680885.1 Siminovitchia sediminis
ATTTTGTATGGAGCAACTTTATCACCGCCATATTTTGTTATTTTTATTTTAACAAATTAAAACGATGAAAGAACAAATATTATAAATAATTAAAAAGGCTGTCGAGGGTTTCTCGACAGCCTGAGCAAGTCCTGTTGGACTTGCCTTTTCTATATTCATATTGAGTACGTCGCTAAACGTTGCTCTCCGCTTTTCTTTTGTCCAGCTCCGAGCTCCAGCGACTAGCAGACTTCCTCTTCCTTCCTACGATAAGTCGACATCGGCTCGCCTGCGGCATTCACCGTGTCTCCTTTATCTCGTCAGGAATCGTCCAGTCTGTACGTCGCTAAACGTTGCTCTCCGCTTTTCTTTTGTCCAGCTGCAGCGCCTAGCCCCTCGAGGTCGCTTCGGTCCATCCAATGAAGTTAAAGTACGACTTCACTGGATGGACCTCCAGCGCTTGTCGCCCCTATGCAGCGGCCCTGCGCTTTTCTATTAATCCTCAAATTGGTATAAAGGCGTGCTGAGGTAACGCTCCCCGTTACTAGGAATAATGGCCAGCACTTTTTTGCCCTTGCCCAGTTTTTTCGCTACTTTCAGGGCAGCTGCAATGGCTGCACCAGAAGAAATTCCACCCAAGACTCCTTCCGCTCTAGCCACCTTTCTTGAGGTTTCAAATGACTCGTCATTAGTGATCGTGATCACTTCATCATACATCTCTGTATTTAATACTTGAGGAACAAATCCTGCTCCAATCCCCTGGATTTTATGAGGACCGGGCTTACCGCCTGACAGCACTGGTGAGTCAGTAGGCTCCACTGCATAAATTTTTATTTCAGGATATTTTTCTCTCAGCACCTCACCGGCACCTGTAATGGTTCCCCCCGTTCCGACTCCGGAAATGAATGCATCCAGCTGGTCACCCATTTGCTCTACAATTTCTTTTCCTGTTGTGTCATGGTGGATTTTTGGATTTGCACTGTTTTCAAATTGCTGGGGCAAGAAATACCCATGCTCTTTCGCAAGTTCGTTGGCTTTTTTAATCGCTCCGTTCATCCCTTCTGCACCGGGAGTCAATACAAGTTCAGCTCCATATGCACGGAGAAGATTGCGTCTTTCCATACTCATCGTATCAGGCATCACGAGGATGGTGCGGTATCCTTTTGCAGCAGATACCATGGCAAGGCCGATACCCGTATTACCGCTTGTCGGTTCTATGATCGTGTCTCCCTCTTTTAATTTGCCATCCTTTTCGGCTGCTTCAATCATCGCTAAGGCAATCCGGTCTTTTACACTGCTTCCAGGGTTCATATACTCTAATTTTACGTACACATCTGCGCTGTCCTCGTCTACTACGCGGTTTAACTTTACAATCGGGGTATTTCCAATAAGTTCTGTAACTGAGTTTGCAATTCGTGACATTTTCTCACTCCACCTCTAATTCCGAGTATTTATATTGGTTTATTTAAAATTATCATTTTACCGGTCTGCTGTCAACGAAAATATCGGCCCAAAATTACTATAGCTAACCTAAGCTCTGTTAGCTTCTTCTAAAATCTCTTCCAGCTCTTCTTTAGAGAAGCGGTATTCCTCGTTACAAAAATGGCACTGAGTATCCGCTTTGCCATCCTCTATGATCATATCCTGAATTTCTTCTTTGCCCAAACTAAGAATTGCCCGGCCAAACCGTTCTTTTGAACAATTACATTCAAATTTTACAGGCATTTTCTCAAGAATCCTGATATTTTCCTCACCGAGCAGGCGATTCAAGATCTCTTCAGGAGTCAAACCATCTTGGATCAGTTTGGAAATAGGAGGTGTCTGTGTGATACTTTCCTCGATCTTGCTGATCGTCTCCTCATCAGTACCGGGCATCAGTTGAATAATAAAGCCGCCGGACGCCTTTATTGTATTATCCGGATTTACGAGCACACCAACACCTACTGCAGACGGCGTTTGTTCCGATGTAGCAAAGTAATAAGTAAAGTCTTCTCCAAGTTCCCCGGAAACGATTGGTACCTGACCCGAAAAATGCTCCCGGAGGCCAATATCCTTCACGACGGACAGCATTCCGTCTGTACCCACCGCCCGGCGCACATCCAGCTTGCCTTTTTCATTTAAATCAAAGTGGACTTTTGGATTGGACACATATCCCCGTATATTTCCTTTCGCATCTGCATCCACTATAATGGCTCCGATCGGCCCGCCGCCTTCCACCTTAATTGTCAATTTTTCTTCACCTTTCAGCATCGCCCCCATCATGACTCCCGCAGTCATCGCTCTGCCAAGGGCTGCGGAAGCAGTGGGCCAAGTTTGGTGCCTCCTCTGGGCTTCTCCAATGGTTTCTGTACTGTTGACCGCATAAGCACGGACCTTCTGGTCATATGCCAATGCTTTTATTAAATAATCACTCATTCAGTCCACCTCTTTATTAAATATTTCTTTTGTAAATCAGGTGCAATCCTTTTAAAGTCAAATCATGATCAACGACCTCAATCATGTCGGTTTCGGATGAAATCAGGTTGGCAAGCCCTCCCGTAGCAATAACAGTCGGTTTCTCTTTACTTTTCTCCATGATCCGTTTTACGATACCTTCAACTTGCCCTACAAATCCGTATAAAATTCCGGCCTGCATAGAGGTTACAGTGTTTTTTCCGATAATATCTTCAACGTGTGCAATTTCAATGCGTGGCAGCTTGGCAGCCCTGGAATACAGCGCTTCAGTTGAAATTCCAATACCTGGTGCAATGACCCCGCCCGTATACTCAGATTTTTCATTTATGTAGCAAAAGGTTGTTGCCGTACCGAAATCTACAATGATCAGCGGGCTTCCATATTCATGGATGCCAGCCACTGCATTTACAATCCTGTCCGCCCCTACTTCCCGGGGATTCTCATACTTTATATTTAAGCCGGTTTTAATTCCAGGTCCAACTATTAGGGGTTTGACCTTAAAATACTGTTTACACATTTTTTCCATCGTAAACATAATGGGAGGAACAACCGAAGAAATAATAATTCCTTTTATATGTTCAAAACCGATCCCTGCATGTTCAAATAACGCCTTGATAATCATGGCATATTCGTCTTCTGTTTTATGGCGGTTTGTCTCTATTCGCCAATGATATTTCAGCGTGTCACGGTCATACACGCCAAGGACCGTATTGGTATTACCGACATCCAGAACAAAAATCAACCTCTTCACCAACTTTAACTAGACTTTTTTCTTCACACATCATACCATTAATACCATTTGCCACAAAAGAAAAAAGACACCGCAACGGCGTCTTTTTCATCATCTATTCTTTTTTATCCGGATCTGTATTTTTCGTCCGATCAACATGATCTTCAGCAGAACCCAGTGGATCATCCGGACGTTTCTCTTCAATCGCTAATGGATCTTCGTTCTCATCCTTCGGCTGAAGTGTCACCTTTGGCTCTTCACTGTCGGTTCCTGCAGATGAACCCGAACGTTCCGGCAATTTCCCCGTATCAAACAGACTTCTAATTTGTTCAGCATCGAGCGTCTCAACTTCCAATAAAGTTTGAGCAATGACTTCCAGCTGATCGCGATGCTCTGTCAAAATTTCTTTGGCACGGGCATAACATTCTTTAATAATCCGTTGAATTTCCTGGTCAATCTCAAATGCAATGGCATCGGAATAATTCTGCTCATTATGCAAGTCCCTGCCCAGGAACACCTGTCCGCCCTGTGTCTGGCCAAATTGAAGCGGTCCAAGTTTTTCACTCATACCGTATTCGGTAACCATTTTGCGGGCAATATTCGTTGCTCGCTGAAAGTCATTGTGAGCACCGGTAGATACTTCTCCAAAAACAATCTCTTCCGCAACACGTCCGCCCAAAAGCCCGGTGATTTTATCCAGGAGCTCCGGCTTCGTCATAAAGTAGCGATCCTCTTTAGGAAGCATGACTGCATAACCGCCCGCCTGTCCCCTTGGAACGATGGTTACTTTATGGACAACATCCGCTTCATCAAGGACAAGCCCGATGACCGTATGCCCGCCTTCGTGGTATGCCACAATATTTCTTTCTTTATCGGAAATGACTCTGCTCTTCTTAGCCGGACCGGCGATCACCCTGTCCGTCGCTTCATCCACATCAGACATATCAATCGACTTCTTGTTTCGTCTGGCAGCAATGAGCGCCGCCTCATTCAACAAGTTCTCCAAGTCTGCTCCGGAGAACCCGGGGGTCCTCATAGCAATGGCTTTTAAATCAACCGAATCATCAAGCGGCTTATTCCTTGCATGAACTTTTAAAACCGCTTCTCTTCCTGTCACATCCGGGCGATCAACCGTTATTTGACGGTCGAAACGACCAGGTCGCAACAAGGCAGGATCCAAAATATCCGGACGGTTGGTTGCCGCGATAATAATAATTCCTTCATTTTCGCCGAAGCCGTCCATCTCAACGAGCAATTGGTTTAAAGTCTGCTCACGTTCGTCGTGACCTCCGCCAAGACCAGCGCCGCGCTGTCGTCCAACCGCATCAATTTCATCAATAAAAATCATACAAGGTGCATTCTTTTTCGCGTTTTCAAACAAGTCACGCACCCTTGAAGCACCGACACCGACAAACATCTCTACAAAGTCCGAACCACTGATTGAGAAAAACGGTACGCCTGCCTCTCCGGCAACCGCCCTGGCTAGCAACGTTTTACCCGTACCTGGAGGTCCTACAAGCAGGATCCCTTTTGGTATACGTGCTCCCAGCTCTGAGAATTTTCTCGGGTCTTTCAAAAAGTCAACGACTTCCACCAATTCCTGTTTCTCTTCATCCGCGCCCGCTACATCTTTAAAACGGACTTTCTTTTTCTCTTCACTATACAGTTTGGCCTTGCTTTTACCAAAGTTCATGACACGGCTGCCGCCGCCCTGTGCTTGGTTCAGCAAGAAGAAGAATAAGATAAAGATAATAATAAATGGAATGATGGTGGTGAAGAACGATACCCAACCGCTCGTTTCTTTGGCCGGCATAACCTCCACTTCCGATGAAGCTGCATCAATCCTGTCAAGCATTTCGGGATTGTTCATGACATAGGTCATGAAATATTCGCCTTCTTCAGCGCCTTCCAATTGGCCGATCACTTCATAGACGCCTCTCTCAGGCTGTATGGAAAATTCTTTAATTTCCCCGTTTTCCAGGTGTGAAACAAACTCTTTATACGATATATTTTGTGTCGTCTCATTGCCATTGTTAAACCAGCTTACAATACCGATGAGAACGAGAAAGATAAGTAGATAAAAAATGGTATTTCTAAAGATCCGGTTCATCCCTAGCCTCCTCCCGCGGTAAAAAACTATATACAGTATACAATAGTATCACAGTCATTTTGAGATTTACAATAAAACCCTGCTGCCAATTTTCCATTGTTTTTAGCTTTCAGTATTGCCATACACCTCTGGTTTCAAAACCCCTATATAAGGCAGGTTTCGGTATTTCTCGGCGTAATCAAGACCGTAACCGACCACAAAGGCGTTGGGAACAACAAAACCTACGTAATCTGCCTTGATATCTGCTTTTCTTCCTTCCGGCTTATCCAAAAGAGTAACAATTTTGATTGATTTGGCTTTGCGGTAGCGGAACAGATCCACCAGATAACTTAATGTTACCCCGCTGTCGATAATATCTTCAATAATCAGAAGGTCTCGGCCTTCAACAGGTGTGTTCAAATCCTTTAAAATTTTCACTTCCCCTGATGAAGTTGTTGAATTGCCATAACTGGAGACATCCATAAAGTCCATTTCCAGATAGGTATCCACTTTTTTCAGCAGATCTGCCATAAAAGGCATTGCACCTTTTAACACGCCGATCGCAAGCGGAAACCTTCCTTCATATTCTTCTGTCAGCTGCCTGCCCAGCTCCTGAATCTTTTCTTCAATTTCCTTTTCGGTAATCAATATTCTTTCAATATCATTTCTCATTGGCTTTGTTGCCCCCCAGAGGTTGTGTAATACAAGATATATTGATGGCCGTGGCATTGAGGTCCAATATCATAAACGGATTTTTTCAAGCCGGGAATCCATAGGATCTGGCCTTCCTGATCGGTGATAATCGGCCAGCTGTCCCGCCGGGAACGAGAAATTTTTTCATCGATAAACAGATCTTTTACTTTCTTCCTTCCGTTCATGCCTTTCACCTTGATCCGGTCTCCCGGTCTCCGGGTCCGTACAATAAGCGGCAACTTTACTTCATTTTGATGCAGTATGATATAGTCACCGCCCGCTGAAGGAAGTTCGTTATTTATTTTTAATCCAATTTTCCCTCCGTCCGGCAGTAAAATGTTCTGACCAGGACGTAATTCAAATGTATATCCAGTCTCCTGATTCATAGAGACAAAAGTAAAAATGCAGTTCCGGTAAGAACGCACTACATGTAAACCAAGCGGGAGATCCAGCCTCCCTGAAGGGTTTTCTCCATTCAGA
Source organism: Siminovitchia sediminis (assembly GCF_042680885.1). NCBI lineage: Bacteria > Bacillati > Bacillota > Bacilli > Caryophanales > Bacillaceae > Siminovitchia > Siminovitchia sediminis. The sequence continues at coordinate 6,426 of NZ_JBHUEO010000014.1, forward strand.
AGCTTTCCAACCAATTGTACATGCCCAGACGTTACGCAGGGTATTTTTTTCTGATAAAGATAGCTTAATATTAGATGAATACCCCTCCTTTGTAAAGGCAAAGGCATTTGCAAAAAGGAAGGGATATCCAAATGAACTTCCTTCTCCCCAAACCTTGATATTGTCCTGATTTCCCGCTCAGCCAACGCTTCCAAATAAGCTTCATCTTCCAATAAATCCTCGCTGAATCGCTGGAAATGTTCATGAACTTGTTGATTTTCACGTTTGAGGACCGGCAAGACATCCATACGAAAACGATTGCGTGTATAAGCCGGTTTTTCATTACTGGGGTCCATTCGCGGATGCAATTGATGAAATGTGCAGTAGTCGTTAATTTCGTCTTTTGTTACACCTAATAGCGGACGAATCAATTTCCCGCGGGCAAAAGCCCGAAGCGGAGGCATTCCTGCTCTTGCCTTTCCACTGCTTCCTCTAGTTAATCTCATGAGTATGGTTTCCATTTGATCATCTGCATGCTGTGCAACTGCCAGTTTATTAGCACCTAATTCCTCCATGACAGAGGCAAAAAATCGATAGCGATACTTACGCGCTGTTTCCTGCATCCCTGTTTGTTCCAACTTCATCTTTTGCTTGACATCTATGGACGCTGCCTTCAGTTCCAATCCATAATGGTCACAATAGGATCGTACATATTCGAGATCCTGAACCGACTCCTCTCCCCGGAGCATGTGGTCCACATGTGCCACAGCAAGACGGATGCCATACATATCCTGTCTTTTGACCAAAAAATCAAGCATGGCCATAGAATCCGGCCCTCCGGACACAGCTGCCACTACAAAGTCCCCACGGCGCAAAAGTCCGTGTTTTTCTATGAAGCTCATGATTTTTGTATTAAAACCTGGCATCTCACCATCTTTTCCCTTGCTCTTATATGTAAAAAACACTCAAATATCTTCTCTATTTTACCATCTTTTATACAGAACCACACGGAACTTTTCTCCCTAAAGCAAAAATAAGTAAATGTACAGGCCATATAAAAAAGTAGTAATAAAAAGAACACCTGCAGTCTCAATCATCGATCCTTTTTTCTTACCATGCCCCTGTCTGCTTTTGGCCTGCGTTTTCCTGCTTGATCGGGGAGCAGATAATATACCCAGCAAATCATTTTTCATTTCAGCTGCACTTCTGTATTTTCCCTCAAGTGCCTTATGTAAAACTCTCTCATATTGAAGCAAGCCGGAATTTTTTCGGATCATATGGTGCAGTTGCTCTAAACCATTTCCATTTTTCACGAAACGGGATGGATAATACGAATTGATCATCAGCATAGCCGTTGAGAAAAGATCGTAAGAAGGCTCCGCCTTCCGCGAACCTAATCCCCAATAGCCCCGATCAAAAAACTCAGTAAATTCTTTGATTGAACGCCCTTGTTTCGTCGTCCCTCCCACATCAATACAGCGGATCCTGGTACGAGGGGTTGATACAATTAAATTTTCCGGCTTCAAATCTCCAAAAACCCATCCTTGCCTGTGCATCTGGTCTAAAATGTCAAGCAGCTGGACAATCAAGACTGCACTCCAATGACTTCCTTTATTGTTAATAAAATCAAGAAGAACAGGTCCTTCTATATATTCCATTACGTAAAAAGGCAAAGCCCGTGCAGCGGCGGGTTGTTCCCAATCATCCACATCCAGTAAAGAAGGTCCAAGGGACGGCCCCTGGACCTGTGAAAAAGCTTTGAGCACATTGACCTCCGCCATAATGGACATGCTGTCATCACTCATTTTAAGCGCCGAGTAGCCGTCTTTGCCTTTAGCAAGGTACACGACACCATTGGCTCCGCTGCCAAGCCTCTTCACCACTCTGTACCGCTGTTTGTGCCACTTGCCGGTTACGAGCGTTCCTGGGGGAACGTTACATTGTTTCATCCAGGAATGATTCTTCATCTCTAGACAAGCGCCCCCTCAGTGATCGATTTGGCTGAAAAGCTGAAACAGCTTCCCTTAGAGCAGGGCCTGTGGGCGTAACGCCACCTGGTGCTAATTTAGGGAATACTCCCGTCAGCTTATCCAGTTGAGGAGTCCAGTCAAGCAATTTCTGCACGTCTTTTCTTTTCCCGGGGAATACATACACGGAAAAGGCATTGTTGCCTTGCCGCGCATTTAAACTTAGTGACAGATCAAGCAGCGCTTCCTTTACTGTCGGCAGCTTAAATGTCATGCTTGCACTTGTATCAATCAGTACAAGAACTTCAAGATTGGAAGTTTCACCTAATTCATCCACGACTTCCATCACTTCTCCCCTCTGGTCAGGAGGGAGTTCTTCTATTGAAGTTTCACTTCCCAAAATTTGTTTCAATTCACTGTTTACGACCCCCTGCAATGTTTGGGTCATGGCTTTTCTCGTTACCATTTGAACCGTCTCAGACAGTTGTTCTGCATAAACTACCTGGCTGATCCCCCCTCCCGCCAATGCGATCTCTTCTATTTCAGCATGTCCTTTCTCATCCAACGTGTCACGATCCAGCACCCCAATCACATTGACGGTGATTCCCTGCTCTTGTGCGAGCGATGCCATGGCTGCCGGATCTTCTCCTTTGTTGGAGCATCCGTCCGTAATTAATAGAATCTGCTTTAATGTGCCTTTTTTCATGATCTTCTCCTCCATTTCCGTACGCGGCCCCACAGCCGTTTGAGATGTTATCATCCTCGACGGAACAGGAGATTTTTATACAGTAGGCAAAACATTCCGGGGTATCAAACACTTCTTCTAACTTGCACCCGAAAGTCTGGCTCTTTTTTTCCTGACAGGAATAGCTGCCCATTTCGGGATATTGCGTTTGATCTTGGCCGCAACAATCGTCATATCGTCCGGAATCATTCCCGAACGGGTTCTGATCACCTCTTCCATAATCAAGTCAGAAACGGCCTGCGGATCATCTGTTTGCAGTTCTTTCAGCTTTCTCTTCATCCATAACTCATAATTTTCAACATGCTTAGGCCCCTCAAAAACTCCATCGCTCATCATAACAATCAAATCTCCGTCGCGAAGCTGCTCCGTGACAACGTCCACATCAAATTCATCCAAAATTCCGATCGGCAAATTGCCGGATTCGATTTTTTTAATCTTATTTCCCCTTTTTATAAAGCTGGGCGTGGAACCGATCTTTAAAAATTTGGCTTCTATGGTCTGCAAATCCACCAGAGCCAAGTCCAGTGTTGAAAAAACCTCATCATCCGTCCTCAAAGAAAGAACGGAGTTAATGGATTTAATCGCTACCTTTTCTTCTATTCCTGATTGCAGAATCGTTTGCAATAACTTTAAAGTTTCATTGCTCTCTTTATGGGCCCTTTCCCCATTTCCCATCCCATCGCTGATGGCAAGGGCATATTTACCTCCACCCAATTCGACGGTCGAATAACTGTCTCCTGAAAGAAAACCCCCTCCTTTTGCAGCGTGAGCCACCCCGGTCTCTACAACATAAGCTTTGGCTGATCGAAGCGTAATATAATGAAATCCGCTCGGATCATCTGGATCCTCTTTATTCTGGACTACAACTGTTTCCTCCATAATGTCAGAAACCAGCGGAGCGATCAGTTTTTCACACTCCCCATTCCCATACCAGTTGGGGACCATCAGATCAATATCGATACTCCCGGTTTCCAGGTTATAGATTTCTACGTATTCAATATCTATCCCGAAGTCCTGCAGAGCATCCAGGAGCATTTCTTCCTGTTTATGATGGTTGTTTTGCTCGCGCTTAATTTCTTTTGCAAAGTCACACATCACCTCCGATACACCGAGAAGCTGTTCAGCTACAAGCTTTCTGCTTTCCTGAACCTGCTTTTTCAACTTTTGATTTGCTTGATATACTGCCAGTTCCTGATGAATGGCATTTCTTACACTGTCTGCCTTATTGCAATGTTTTTCCAGCTTGCGATAGACAGGCTTCGGAAGCAGGCCGCTGTCCTCATCAATTTCATGCATAATGTGTTTCATCAAATCATATGTTTTATCAAAGTTCTCTCCCCAGCATTTATTTTTTCTGAAACACGTCTGGCACGTTTTTTCAGTAACTTTACTCAAAAACAGGTCAAACTCTTCTTCATCATCAGTAGATTCTTTCCATTTTTCAGGCTGCGAGAAACTGTCTGACAGCGCTTCAAATACTGTAGAGAACTGCTCCACTCTTCTCACGGTAATGTCCCGCACCTTTCTGGCATACTGTTGCTGATCCTTGGCATATTCCACAGTACCCGGAATATGGCGCGCCAATTTTTCTATTAAAGTCAAAGGGGTCAAAAATAATAGAATGACAGCAATGGACGATTCATACATCGTTACCATCAGTACACCGCTGCCCTCGCCATAAATTCCTACGAGCAACGTCGCTACGAGGAGACCCGCGGCGGTTCCGACGCGTCTGCCTTCTCTCAGCAGCCCCCCGAGAAGGCCGGCAAAAGCAAGTAAACTCATGTGGTAAAAGCTCGACATGCTGGCCAGGCTAAAAATCAGGCCTGTAACTACTCCGACTGTGGACCCGACTGCTGCACCTGCTGTAAAAGCAAACAGAATGACGAGATATCGGGCTAAAATATGTTCGATTGACAGATCATAAAGGGTCCAGCCAATTGTTCCAGTCAATACAGAAGCCAGCATAATGATCAGACTGATCACTTCTTCCGTTCTCAGCGCTTTGGCTCTTTTACCCGTTGTCAAAAACGGAATGCTTTGGATAAAGATGAATACAAGGACTAATGAGAGACCCGCTTCAACGGCTGCCATCAAAGCATCATAGTTTGAGAGGGTTTGTCCATTGCCGGCGTAAATAAATATAAGCTTTGTGAACAAAGAAATGAAAAATACATAGTAGGGAACTGCCTTCATCGGTACACTATGGAGTTTTTCCAAGAGGCGAAAACTGATAAGAAAGACGAAACAGATAGAAAAGATAAATAGGGTATGGCTGATGGAATTCGTCAGGGACCCTGCCAGCAGACCAAACCATACAAGGGGTGCATGTTTTCTTCTGGTCATAAAAATAGCAGCAAAGAACGGCAGAGCAAATGGAGTCAACTGTGATAAAATCAATGCCCGTCCAAGAAGAAAGCTTACAATCAGCAACGCCAGACCTTTTTGGAAAAGTACGACCTCCAGTTTCTGCCGTAATCTTCTCAGCCCGTTGGAAATGTCAAATTCAGTACTTTTCAATTCAGCTGTGCCGACGGATTCGACGATACTCTGATCTCCTTTTTCCATAGGTACATCTCTCCCCCGCAATCTATAATTGGTTCTCATTATAGAGCGGCAGAACATAAAACTTTGTCACTTTTAAGTGCGTGTATGCAAAATTCGTTCGACTAAATAGGGCAATAAGAGAAGCAATCAGCCAGAAACGTCGAAACACCGCAAGAAGAACGGGGAAAGTAAAAAAGCGAAGAGAACGTTGGGATCGTTCCTTCGCTTTATGTCTATATAAATATAAACTCTCCGGCCCGTTAGCAGACTGAAATTGCCTTACTATTGTCCAGCTGCGAACGGCGGCTCGAGGTCTCTTCAAAAAACAGGCGCCTTCGCCGGTTTTTCTCCAGCGCTTGCCGCACCTGGCAGCCGTCCTACGCTTTTCCATTGTACGGCTGCGGTGCCTAGCCCTCGAGGTCATAAGCCAAGTGCTGTTTAGCCCAACTACGCCCTATTCAACACTCGTCTTAAGGTTGTCGGGGCTGTGCAAGTCGCCTCCGCTTTCTATTATCCAATTAGACAGCAAGTTATCCTCTTCTGGAGCCGCGGCCACCTCGTTTTGACTCGGTGTGTCGCTTTAATGATGATAAGCGGTCTTCGCTTTCTTTTAAGAAGCGGTTCATCTTTTGCTCAAAACTTTCTTTTGAACGGAAATCATTCCCTCTTCCCTGTCTGGGACGGGCAGGCGGCTGATCTTTGGCTTTGCGGATTGACAGCCCGATCTTTCCATCCTTTTCAACATTAAGGACCCTGACAAGCACTTCTTCGCCAACCTTAAGATGTTCGTTGATATCCTTTACATAATTATCAGCCACTTCACTGATGTGAACAAGTCCTGTCGAGCCTCCGGGCAACTCTACAAACGCCCCAAAATGAGTGATGCCAGTAACCTTACCTTGTACCTTGCTGCCTACTTCAATCGACATAAAAAAATTTATCCTCCTTAAAGTGTTTACAAAAATCCTTACTTTATATTATAGCGAAATTGAAAAAAAAGTGTCAATATGAGCCCGATTTAATCCTTCTCTTTCTCTTCTTTTTTTTCCTTTTCTTTTTCCTTTGGAATATTAAAGATAATTTCCCCTTTATCAGAAAGAAAGTATTCACTTCTGGCCAGCTTGGCTATATATTCATCATCATTCAATTTGACAATTTCGTTTTCCAGCCTTAATTGCTGTTTTTCAAGCTCGGTCAAACGTTCTTCAGCCTTTGCTTTTTCGGTTTCTTTCGCTTTTAGAGCAGCCTCCCTTGAAACCAGAGTAGATATAAGCAAGGTACAGACCAAAAGAGAAAACACAAAAAACACGGATAGGCGGCGGATCAGCAGTTTTTTCCTTCGGGCTGCAGAGCGTGCGGCGATTTCTTGCTCTATCGTATAGTTATTTTCCAGTGTAGTAACGGTACGTCCTGGTTTGGCACCCATCCATAAACCTCCTACCTTTTTTTGTGAATCCTGCTTAATACTTTGATCATTGTATTCTTGCTTTTTATTAAATATCCTGCCATTTTTTTTCGCAGTTGAATGACAAACTTTGTGACTGATGTGGGGATGATTCTTTTTAAAATCCATGTAAACGGCTTAAAGACAGTCTTCAAAGTCCATTTTACCACTTTCCAGGCAATTTTTACAAGGGCCAATAAAAGCCCATATACATAAAGGAGGATGGAGACCACGATGAGAACCAACCCCTTCAGGGGCTTGTACACCATGAAATAAACCATTTTATAGATCAGTCCAGCCGTGTGAACGACCAGGCGGATTAACGTTTCCAGTACATTTTGGTAGACCTGCTTAAACAATGCCTGGTAGGCCGAAAAACCGCAAAGAAGGGCAAGAAAAAGAAAAAATCGCAGCTCTCCGAAATTTACCTGAAAAAGCACGTAAAAGATGATAATCCCTTGAATACACCAAAACAGGAGATCATTCAGAAAGACGATCCAACTCTTTCGGGTCCCTCTTTTTAAAAATCGCTGATACGTATCGAGCATGGCACCAAAGGCAATGCCCATACCGATCATGGACATCAATGTATAAAATTGAACTGGAAGACTCATTTAAACAACTTGCCAAAGAATCCTTTAGCTTTCCCCCCGTCGTGATCATCAAGGTAGACAATGTCATAAACCTTTCCTTTGATCGACACGACGCCTTTGTCTACATCCAAATTTTTCATTTGCAGGCTGTGCCCGCGAATAGCCAGGAAGCCCATAACTGTTTCCAGCAGGAACTCCTCATTGTCAAAGCTCTCTACTTGTTTGACTCCAGTAATATCAATTAATCTTCGTCCCCGCATTACCAGGTCATGATCAGGTCCCGTTCCTTTGCCGGCTTGGTTCGAATCATAGTATTGGCTCATTCTTCATCCCCTCTTTTTCGTACCGATTTTGATATATGTATATGCCTGAGAGAAGATAAGTAGAACAAGCCATACGGACTGCATCAATGACGGGGGGCAAAAAGCATGACGGCTACACCGGCCAAACAAATGCAGGCACCGGCCCAGTCGTACATATCCGGCGTCTTCTTATCAATCCACCATCCCCACAGTATGGAGACCACTATAAATACGCCGCCGTACGCTGCATATACCCGTCCAAAACTCGGAAATGCCTGAAATGTGGCAATGACCCCGTACAAAAATAATGCGGCTGTGCCGGCAATTCCCAAGTAAAATGATTTGCTTTCACGAAGCCAAAGCCAGATCAAATAGCCTCCTCCCACTTCTGCGATCCCGGCTAAAATAAATAGAATCATTGCATATAACATACAGTTCACTTCCCTTATACATCAATAAAAAATCGAGTGCGGTATTGTCTGCACCCGATCTCCAGCCTTACTCTTCTTCCTTTACCCGCTCTTCCTTCAGCAGGCGGTACATATGAGCTGCGTTTTCCTTCTTCGTGGATTCCTGCAGTTCTTCCACTTGGACAGTCACAATTTTCTGTCCGAAACGAATCGAAAGCTCGTCACCAACTTTGACGTTGGAGCTTGCCTTTGCCTGCTGGCCATTAATCGTAATTCGTCCTTTGTCTGCTACTTCCTTTGCTAGAGGACGTCTTTTGATCAGCCGTGATACTTTTAAAAATTTATCCAGCCTCATCGTTGACAATGCATTCACCTACTATTTTCCTTGTTTTTTCGCTTCATTCCAAAAACGGTCCAGTTCCTCGAGAGAATAGTCATTGAACGGGCGTCCGCTATGTTTTACTTTTTCCTCTATAAAAGAAAACCGCCTATAGAACTTCTCATTGGCCGCCTGCAAAGCTTCTTCCGGATGGATATTTGCCAGCCGGGCTGCGTTGACAACTGCAAACAGCAAATCTCCCATCTCTTCCAATTGGGTCTTCCTGTCTACTTTCGCCAGTTCTTCTTCAAATTCCTTTGTTTCTTCCTTTACTTTTTCCATTGCTTCTTCTGCGTTTCCCCAATCAAAACCAACCTTTGCGGCTGTTTTCTGTACTTCATACGCTCGGAGGAGTGCAGGGAGGCCTATTTCAATCTGTTCAAGGAGAGAGATGTCTCTTGCTGGTTTTCCTTTTTCCGCAGCCTTGATCTGCTCCCAATTGATCACTGCATCCTCCGCCCGATCAGCCTCTCCCTCACCAAATACATGAGGGTGACGGCGGATCATTTTTGCCGAGATGCCTTCGATCACATCATCAATGGAAAACATGCCTTCATCCTCGCCGATTTGCGAATGGAGCATTACCTGTAAAAGAACATCTCCCAGCTCTTCAACCATATGGTCGGTATCACCCCGGTCAATCGCATCCAGCAATTCATAAGACTCTTCGATTAAGTACTTTTTTAAAGAAAGATGGGTTTGTTTTTGATCCCAAGGACATCCGCCGGGTCCGCGCAACGAGGCAATTATGTCCCTCAGTGTTGAAAATTCTCTCATGGCCTGTTCCCTTGTAGAAACGGGAGGCACATAAACACTTGTTAGATTATCCAGGAAGGGCTGCCTGTCCAACTCGAACAAAGGTATCTTTCGGATTTCTTCAGCTGCGCTTCCTGCTGCCTTTATTACTGTAACTTCATAATCATCCGGGAATTTTTCCATTAAGGTCAGTTTGACATCAGAAGCGACCATCTGGTCATACACCTGTGCAATGATGAGATGCTGGCGGATTTGTATATCTTCCCGCTTGAGCATCGTTCCATCCAACAGTTGAAAACCGTCAATCGGATCCAACCGGACAGCAGTAATTAAAGCATCGAGGAAACTTTGCCCTCCCACGATAATTACGTTTACGTTCCGCTCTGTACTTTTCTCCAACAGCAGCTGGACAGTTTGCTCCGCAATCATCGGATGCCCCGGAACTGCATAAACAATATCGCCTTTGGCCGCTTCTTTAAATAGCCATTCGGCAATCTCATCATAAACAGCGTCAAATTGGCCATGCTTTTCATAAATATCATCAAAAGAACGATAGGCTAGCCCTTCTTTTTCCAGTTCTTTTATTACCGGATGCTCTTTTGTTCTTAAAAACAGCGGGTCCGCATCTTTTAACAGATGATAGATGCCAAGAGGCAGCTGGTTAAGATCTCCTGCACCCAGTCCGGCAATCCGAATTGTATTCATCCCGTTTTCCTCCTTCCAAATACTGCGAGCTTGGATCCATAGGGTATATGGCCGATTTCTTCATCGGTAAACAAGCGGGTTCGCATCAAGACCATTAGGTAGACGCTTCCTCCAACCACAACCCCTGTTAATGATGCAGCCGTTTGAAAAAGCCTTCCGTCCGTCCCGAATAGGTCAAAAATAAACAGCCATACACGGAGAACAGCCGTCATGGCAACAGCAGATGCAGCCAGGGGAATAAAAGAATGCCTAAGTTCAGACAGAATGGAAAAAGCGGTGTTAAGCTTCCATAACATAAGCAGACATGCCACAAACAGCCCCATAACTGTGGACAATGCTGCACCCATTGTTCCATAAACGGGAACAAGCAGGAGATTCCCTATGTATTTGCCTAACACACCAACCATAATATACTTGGCTGGCGACATAACCTCTCCGACCCCCTGCAAAATACCGGATACCGTCATAATGATTGAAGCAAAAAAAATGGACACTGCCAACACGGCTAACACTGCGGATCCATCACCTGTTTGAAACAGCATAATATTGGCCGGCCGAATGATATTTATCAGCCCTGCAGCCGCTCCCAGGCCGACTGTCATGCTGATTTTAAGGGAGGTGCTCACTTTTTTTTGCAAGATCTCCTGGTTGTCCTGGATCCATGCCGCCGTTACAGCCGGAACAAGCGCGAGAGATAAGGATGCCGCTGCAACTGTCCCCAGCTGGATCAATGGCTGGCCGCGGTCAAACACGCCTTTTAACGATTTTGCATCCTCACTTCCAAAGCCTGATTGGACAAGCAGAGAATATAGATTCAGTGAATCAACCAATTGAAACAAAATAAGAAGCAATCCGCTGAAACAGATGGCAACACCGTGGGTAAGCAATGTTTTTCCGGTAGAGGCCAGTTCTTGAATAGAGAGCAGCGGCAGTGAAACCAATAGACGCTTTTTACTCTTTTTAATGAAAATGCCAAGAACCGCCATGCCTGCCAGGCCCCCTGCCAAGGCACCTGCCCACACACCTCTGCCTGTATCATATAGAGAAAAGCCGGCGTTAACCAAAAGATAAGAAACGATTAAAATAGCCGCCACCCTGATCAACTGTTCAATGAACTGGCTGATGGCTGTCGGCGCCATATTTCCAACCCCTTGTGAAATCCCCCGCCATAAGGAAAGGAATGGAAGGAATAAAAAGAAGAAAGCGACTACTTGAATCACCGGAGCAAGCAATGGATCTCCCATCCACCGGGAGATCGTCCCCGCTCCCAAAAACACAAGAAGAAACAAACCGGTTCCTACCAGACATAAAACGAAAAAAGCTGTCTGCAGAATTTTATGCAGATGTTCTGACCCGCCGTTGGGGTCTGCTCCTTTTTCCGCAACAATCCGGGAAATGGCTACAGGAAAACCAGAGGCTGCCAGGACAGCAGCAATACCGTATATAGGATAGACTTGCTGATATATGTAAAAACCGGTATCACCTACGATATTTTGAAACGGTACGCGGTAGACAGCGCTTAAAACCTTTATCATCATAGCAGCTGCTGTTAAAATAACAGCGCCTTTCATCCATTGTTGTGAATCGTCCGGCAAGCTCTCCCTCGCCTTTCTGCATAAATTTATCGGTAGACATTATAACATATCAGAGAGATGGAAGGAGCCGGGTTTTACACAGAAAAGGGAAACGGGCCTGGAAATACCAAGGCCCGTGCGGGTTAATAGGATTTATTCAAGATTCCATTTGCCTTGCCAAAAAGCTTGCTGCTGTTTCTGCTGATTTTTGCTCAATTTCACCGAGAGCCTTATCTTTGGAGAAAATAATGACGGCACCAATTGGATCGCCGCTGGCGATGATTGGAGCAATTGCGTACGAAGCAATCTCCTCTTCAAATCCTTCGACAAGGGAGATGCTTCCCGCATTTGTTTCCAGCTTGGGGGAGCGATTCGCCATAACCTGTTCAATCATTTCACTGTTATTTTTATTCATGTAATCTTTTTTTGAACTGCCTGCGACCGCTATGACCGCATCCCTGTCGCAAATCAAAACAGAACTTCCTAAACTGTCGAATAATGCTTCACCGTATTCTTTTGCAAAGTCACCCAATTCATTAATGGGGGAGTACTTTTTAAGAATAACCTCCCCTTCCCGGTCTACAAAAATTTCAAGCGGGTCCCCTTCACGAATCCGGAGGGTTCTCCTAATTTCTTTTGGTATTACAACTCTTCCTAAATCATCAATACGACGAACTATTCCTGTTGCCTTCATTACAAAGTTGCCTCTCTTTCATCAGATGATTTTCCGGAATATCCAAAAAAGAACTCGATGGCACCCTGGGGCAGCCTGTTGGATTACCTGTAAGTACTTTTTCAAATCTTTACCTGTGTTATTGGAATTAGTATCTTTCAAAAAAATCGGTTCTATTCATAAACTGTTCTTTTTTGGACAAATTTCTTTTTTTTTACTGACTTTTGATGAAAAAGAAGCATAACAACATGTTACAAGGCTCCGCATACAGCTCTGCATGACTATTGCAATTGACCGGCCTGATATCTAAACCGGGGCCTGTTCTTTTTTGGCCGTATTTAATTGCTTGATCATGTCCACGACAATGGAAAGCCACTCTTTTGTTTCCAGTCTCTTTGTTTGAAGCGTAATTTTCAAACGGCTGCCCTCCATACCCAGACCAACTATGCGGCCATGTCGGTTTGTGATTTCAAAAACTTTCCGTCCGTCAATTTCATTGGTTCCTTCTTCTGAAAAGTAGATGGCAATTTCGCTTTTAGACTGTTTAACGGATTCCAGCTTAATGGCTTTTGCGTACACTTTCATTTCGGCAACAGTAAACAGATAATCCACTTGTTCCGGATAGTCCCCAAAACGGTCTATCATTTCTTCTTTAAGCTCTTCGACTTCTTCCATGGTTTCAAGGTTTCTAAACCGCTTATACATTTCTATTTTTTGCTGGCTGTCGGAAATGTAAGCATCAGGAATGTAAGCATCCAAATTAAGTTCCACTTCTAATATAGGCGCGGTATCCTCAGGCATATCACCCTTACGCTGTTCAATGGCTTCTTTCAGCATTTGAGAGTACAAGTCGAATCCTACAGAATCGATAAAACCGTGCTGCTGGGCTCCCAACAGGTTACCGGCTCCCCTTATGGACAAATCACGCATAGCAATTTTAAATCCTGACCCAAGCTCGGTAAATTCTTTAATGGCCTGCAATCTTTTTTCAGCCACTTCCGACAGTACTTTATCTTTCCGGTACGTAAAATAGGCATATGCCACACGATTGGAACGTCCTACGCGCCCTCTCAGCTGATACAGCTGAGAAAGACCCATCCGGTCTGCATCATGTACAATCAGTGTATTCACCCTTGGGATATCTACGCCGGTTTCGATAATTGTGGTTGTGACAAGCACATCAAATTCCCCGTCTAAAAAGTTTAATATAACAGCCTCCAATTCGGATTCACTCATTTGCCCATGAGCGTAGGCAACTCTTGCATCCGGGACAAGCAAGGAAATTTCCTCCGCCTTCCTCTCAATATCTTCCACGCGGTTATACAGGAAATATACCTGGCCGTCACGGGCCAGCTCACGTTCAATCGCTTCCTTTATAAAAACACCATTATATTCCATGACAAACGTCTGGACCGGGTAACGGTTTTCCGGCGGGGTTTCTATAACTGACAGATCCCGTACCCCAAGCATGGACATGTGGAGTGTCCGAGGTATCGGGGTTGCCGTTAAAGTCAACACGTCAACATTGGTTTTCAGCTGTTTGATTTTTTCCTTGTGTGTAACGCCAAATCGCTGTTCCTCATCTACAATCAGCAGTCCGAGTTCAGCAAATTTTATGTCCTTTGATAATAGGCGATGGGTACCGATCACAAGATCAATCGTACCGTTTTTCAGGCCTTTGACTGTTTCCGTCTGCTGTTTCCTTGTCCGGAACCTGCTGAGCAGGCTGATGTTGATAGGGTAGCCGTTAAACCGCTCTTTAATGGTTTCAAAGTGCTGCTGGGCCAAGATTGTTGTCGGAACTAATATCGCCACTTGCTTTCCGTCCATGATGGCTTTAAAAGCGGCACGGATGGCCACTTCTGTTTTACCATAACCTACATCACCGCAGAGCAGACGGTCCATTGGACGCTCCCTTTCCATGTCGCGTTTAATTTCAGCAATGGATCTCAGCTGATCTTCTGTTTCCTGATAAGGAAAAGACAGTTCAAACTCTCTCTGCAAGTCCCCATCAGGGGAAAACGCATACCCTTTTGACGCTTCACGTTCTGCATACAGCTTGATCAATTCATCTGCAATATCCTTTACCGAAGACTCTACCCTCTTCTTAACACGTTTCCAATCGCTTCCTCCGAGTTTATACATTTTGGGTTCTTTGCCTTCGGAACCGACGTATTTCTGAACAAGCTCGATCTGGTCCACCGGAACATACAGCGAGTCATTGCCCTGATAGGAAATATGCAAATAGTCTTTATGAATGCCTTTCATTTCAAGCGTTTCAATTCCAAGGTATTTACCGATCCCATGATTGACATGAACAACATAATCACCGGGATTCAATTCGGAGTAGCTTTTAATTCGCTCTGCATTTGACAGCTTTTGCCGCCGCTTCATCTTTCTTGTTTTCTTATTGAATACTTCTTCTTCTGTTACTACAGCAAGCTTCAGTGAAGGCAGTTCAAATCCGGCATTGAGTGCACCCTTTATGATTTGTACACCGGAAAACTGGCCCGGTTCCTCGACAACAGCAGCTTCCACTCCATAATCACGCAAAACGGACTGCATTTTTTGACTGCGTTCTTCATTCGGGGCAAGAAAGACAACAGACATTTGATTGCTTTTCCAACGATCCACCTCTGAAGAGAGCAAATGCATCTGCCCATGGAAGTTTTGCATGAGTTTACAAGGAACATTTGCTATATTTTGGGGACTCGTGTTAGGAATATGACGCAAAAATAATGATACATAAATACGGGGCAATGGCGTGCCCACAAATAATTCATTCAGCGAGTGGGCAATCTTCAAATCATGGGTAACGCTCCCCTGCTCAAGGACTGCCATGTACCATTCTGCTTCTTCCTTCTCCAATCGCTCATTCATTTCCTGGATGCGGCTGAATTCATCAAGTACGATGATGCTGTCTTGAGGAACATAATCTAGCAAACTTGCAGCCGGCTCATAGGCTAGTTGCGTATATTTAAAAAATTGTTCCGGCTTCTGGCCGTTACGCATTTGTTCAATATCAGCCCCGATATTTTGGGCAAGCTGCTCTTTCGTATAATCCTTTTTCACTTTCTTTAAAGATCGGCTCAAGCTTTGTTCCAATTGATCCGCTGCCCGCAACAACTGGCCTGCATCTGCCGGGGACTCCGTGGCAGGTCCAATTACAACTCGGGAAAGCTTTTCTTTTGAGCGCTGATCATCCAGCGAAAAAGTCCGTATGGAATCAACTTCAACATCAAACAACTCAATTCGGATGGGATCTGATTCCGTCAATGGATAAATATCCAATATGCCTCCGCGCAAACTAAACTCCCCGGGCGCACTGACCATGTCGGAGCGGGTATAACCCATTTGAATGAGTAGAGGCAGTTTCTTATTTAAGTCCAACTCAGCTCCCGTTTCGATTTCGATTTGCAGCTCTTTCCAAACGGATACAGGCGGCAGTATTTTTCTAATTCCGGCCATAGGCACGACAAAAATACCCTGACGGCCCGAAACCATATGATTGAGTGCCTCTATTCGCTGGGACCGGAGCTCAGGACTGGCCACAGCAAGCTCAGATGCAATCAACTCATTTGCAGGGTATAAATATAACTGATCTTCTTCAACCAACTGGGAAAGGTCTTCATAAAGTTTTTGTGCCTGAAGCAAATTATGTGTAACCACAATAAGCGATCGGTTTGTTTCTTTTGCCGTTGCTGCAATAAACAGCGTCCTCGCAGACCCCGACAGTCCCGCGACCTGCTGTTCATTCATTCCTTCTTTCAGTCCGCCGATAACTGATTGCAGCTCACTTTGTTGTAGTATCAAGTCTCTTAAAGCATGCATGTCTTTCTCCTCTTTCCAGAAAATGGAACACCTTTTTAACGGAAAAACGCTTTGGTCCAAGCCAAAGCTCCTCAATGAATCAGATAATCATATTGATGCAAGTCAGGGTTGCGAGAAAATGCTTCGTGGCAGTCTTCGCAAATGGCTTGGATATGAACATCTCCGTCCGTTTGGTACGTAACCATTTCCTGCCTTTCTTCATCCGTTAATTTGTGTATACCCAATTGTTGGGACTGTATAATATCATTTTCAATAGAACCTAATTTTGCCGAACAATGACGGCAAAAGTAATGAATCGTCAATCCAATCACTCCTTGGAAAAGGCACAGTATATTACTTGTAGTATGAACGCCTGTGCCGCTCCTTATTCAGATCAGGAGTTGAATTGGTTCATGACTTCGGGAAAAGGTTTTTCCAGCCATTCCTCGCACGCATCCGCACATGTTTGGACAACGGATTCCATCTCTATCCGTTCAGCATCAGAAAATTGACCAAGAACATAATCAGGAACTTTCATCCCCTCGGGGGGACGGTTAATACCAATTCTGATGCGGTTAAAATCAGATGTACCTAGATGCTGGATAATCGATTTCATCCCATTATGGCCGCCGGCACTGCCTTTTTGCCTTAAACGAATTTTACCCACAGGCAGATCAAGATCATCATAAATCACCAATAGATGATCTACCGGAATTTTATAATAATCCATTAAAGGACGGACACTTTCCCCTGACAGATTCATATAGGTCAGGGGTTTTAATAATATGGCCTTTTCACCATTTTTGTGAATGGAGGCATATAGGCCCGAAAACTTGGATTCATGTAAAGTGATGCCGCTTCTTTGCGCCAATGCATCGATTACTTTAAAACCGATGTTATGCCTTGTTTTTTCGTAACGGGAACCGGGATTTCCCAGCCCTACAATCAATTTCATCCAAAACACCTCAAATTTTTCGCCAACCCGTTTATTTTACAGCTTCCAATTTTTCAAAAGAGGAAGTCCCTTTCTAAGCAGTCATACGCAGGCGTAAGACCCTTGAGGTGACAAAGTGCTTCCCCATATCTTTGTACAGCGGGGAAAAAGCGCAACCTTTGATGGCTGCGCCTATGCTGCTAAATAAACTTATTCCTCTTCTGTATCTTTATTCTCTTCCGCTTCTTCCGGTGCTGATACATCTTCACCATCTTCTGATTCCTGTTCAACTGTCGGAGTCAGGATCGTAGCGATTGTTTCGTCATCTTCATGATTGATGGTTATAGAGTAGTTTCCTCGAATCTCTCCAATCGAGATGGAGTCAGCGATATCGAGACCGGATATATCAACTGCGATTACTTCAGGAAGATCATCAGGTTTAGCTGTAACAGTCACTTCATGAAGGATTTGCTGGGCAACGCCTCCATTTTTAACGCCCACTGCCTCACCTGTTAATTCAATGCGTACGGTAGCTTCAATTTCCTGTGAAAGGTCAACAGATAAGAAGTCCGCATGGATCACATCACTCTTAATAGGATCTTCCTGATATTCATGCAAAATAGCGTTGATTTTTTTCCCTTCCAGATCCAATTGGATCACGCCATTTCGCCCTACATCACGCATAAGCTTGATAAATTCAGTATTATCAATTGAAATAGGAGTATTGTCCGTTTGGTAACCGTAAACAACAGCAGGAATACCTCCCTGTTCCCTTAAAGAACGAAGATAGGAACGTTTAGTGCTGGTCCTTTTTTTTGCTTTCAGTACATTCACCATTAAACACCTTCTCCTAACATATGTAGTAAAGTATTATCCTTATATATACCTTAACATACATTCCAATAAACCTCTAGCCGGAAGTAAATAAATATTCAGAATTTATGGAAATCCGGATAAAAAGCAAGTAGCTTAAGCCTAAAGGAATCATGGATCATGATGGAAACATGACCCATGCTATACAGTGTCATCATGGTTACTGACGGAATCAAGGACACTAGGCGGCTTTTCCGGAAGCAGTCCTGATTTAAGAAACAAGCTTTTGATACCCAGTCCGTTTTTGGCCTTTCTGTTGTCCCGCCAGACAAGACGCCGGCTCGAGGTCGCTTCAACAAAACCAATGAAGGTAAACTACGCCTTCACTGGTTTTGTCTCCAGCGCTTGTCGCCCCTAAGCAGCCGCCCTACGCTTTTCTATTGTCCAGCTCCGGGCGGCAGGGGCTCGAGGTCGCTTCAACAAAACCAATGAAGGTAAACTACGCCTTCACTGGTTTTGTCTCCAGCGCTTGTCGCCCCTAAGCAGCCGCCCTACGCTTTTCTATTAATCAAACAATGTACTGACTGATTTGTGTTCATGGATACGGATAATGGCTTCGCTGATAAGAGGAGCTATGGACAGTTCTTTAATTTTATCAATTTTCTTTTCCTCCGGCAGCGGGATAGAATTTGTGACCACCAGTTCCTTCAAATCGGAGTTCTGAATGCGCTCAATGGCCGGACCTGATAAAACCGGATGTGTACAGCAGGCATATACTTCCTTAGCCCCGGCTTCTTTTAAGGCATTTACAGCCAAAGTGATGGTACCGGCCGTATCAATGATATCATCAATCAAAATGGCCCTTTTACCTTCTACTTGACCTACAATATTCATGACTTCCGCCACATTGGGGCGAGGACGGCGTTTATCTATTATGGCAATGGGCGCTTTCAGGCGATCTGCCAATCTGCGTGTGCGAGTCACTCCACCATGATCCGGAGATACGATGACCAGATCCTCACCGACCATCTCTTTTTCCTTAAAATAATCTGCCAAAATCGGAACACCCATCAGATGGTCAATAGGAATGTCAAAGAACCCTTGTATTTGCGGAGCATGCAGATCTAAAGTTAAAACGCGAGTCGCTCCAGCTGTTTCTATCAAATTGGCTACCAGCTTGGAAGTAATGGGTTCTCTTGCGCGTGCTTTTCTGTCCTGACGAGCATAGCCATAGTACGGCATAACTATGTTAATGGTTTTGGCAGATGCTCTCTTTAATGCATCTGTCATAATCAGAAGCTCCATGAGATTTTGGTTAACCGGTGCGCATGTAGACTGGATTACATATACATCGCAGCCTCGGATGCTTTCTTCAATATTGATTTGTATTTCGCCATCGCTGAATTGGCTGACCGTACATTTACCAAGCTCTACACCGATTTCTTTCGCAATTTCCTCTGAAAGTTCACGATTTGAATTCAATGAAAAAACTTTTAGTGTAGGGTCAAGATATTGGTTAGACATGGGGAGCCTCCATTTACTTTTTTGATTTTAGCTTTTCAGCATAATTTTCTTTATTTACTTGGCGAGCGCGCGCAATCGCGAGTGCTGATTCCGGCACTTCATCTGTAATTGTTGAACCTGCAGCGATATAAGCCCCTTCTTTAATAGTGACAGGAGCCACTAGGTTGGAATTGCAGCCAACAAATACATCGTCTTCAATTTTAGTCGTAAATTTATTTTGGCCATCATAATTTACCGTAATGGACCCGCAGCCAATATTGACATTATTGCCAATTTCGGCATCTCCTATATAACTTAAATGAGAAGCTTTGCTTCCCTTTCCAAAGGATGTCTTCTTAATCTCGACAAAATTACCAATTTTCACTTCATCCCGGATATCTGAATCAGGGCGAATGTGAGCAAACGGACCAATTTTAACATGGCTTCCAACGGAACTGTCGGAAAGAACAGATTGCTGTACTGTTGTATTGTGAGAGATTTCACAATTGTAAATTTCAGTATGCGGACCGATTCTGCAGTCTTCCCCTATCCGCGACTTTCCTTGAATAACCGTTCCCGGCAAAATCACCGTATCGCTGCCAATCATGACGTCCGTGTCAATATAGGTATTGGCAGGATCAATAATGGTTACGCCATTTTTCATATGCTTTCTATTAATGCGTTTCCTCATAATTCTTTCCGCTTCTGCCAGTGCAATACGATCATTGACACCGAGTGTCTCTTCAAAGTCGTCTGTAATATAGGCCGAAACAGTCTCGTTTTGTTCCTTAAGAATTTCAATGACATCAGGAAGATAGTACTCCCCTTGGGCATTTTCGTTAGATACATGTTCAAGGGCTGCAAACAGCGCGTCGTTATCAAAACAATATGTACCTGTATTGATTTCCGTAACGGCTAATTCCTCTTCATTTGCATCCTTATGTTCAACAATTCTTTCCACATCGCCCTTCGCATTCCGAATGACCCGTCCATAACCGGATGGATTTTCAGCTCGGGCTGTCAACACCGTTGCTTTGGCACCTGACTCTTCATGCTGCTTCATTAATGCTGACATCGTGTCTACTGAGATAAGAGGAGTATCCCCGCAAATGACAAGTGTCGTGCCTTTTTTCCCGCTTAAAGCATCTTTTGCCTGCATCACTGCATGGGCGGTTCCCAGCTGTTCCTCCTGAATAACAAAGTCACTTTTCCCTTCCAGGCGTTCTTTAACCATTTCAGCACCAAAGCCGACAACAGTCACTATATGATTGACCTGCAACTGAGAAATATGATCAACAACATGTTCTACCATGGGCTTTCCGCAGACTGGATGGAGCACTTTATAAAGCTTGGACTTCATTCTGGTGCCTTGTCCCGCTGCCAAAACTACAGCGAATCTATTTATCATAAAAGGTCCTCCAAATCATTTTTTCCATTATGAATATAGCTTAAAATCAAGTATTTTTCAAGAACATGTATATAGAGGGAAAAATGGAAATAACAGAAATCCAAGTGTCTATCCTAAAAGGCAGAGACTCATTAGAACAGACAAAGTCCATTGTACATGTGTATGGTTAGGCTTAATGCAAAATAATTTCTATTTGTTGGATTCTATACACTCTGCTGATCACATATGATCAACTGTAAAACAAATCCAAGCTCACTTCCTTGTATATTCTGGAAGAGTTAGAGACAAAAGGAGGATAATGAAGAGGGATTTATACTGGGAATAAAACAGGGGAAATGACTATCAATTGCCATGCCTTTCAACGGTCTTTACCACAAGGAAAAAGAGCCTTACTCCAATAGTAGGCTCTTGATGTATTAGTTTATATTATTTAGGAAGCTCCCGCTTCTTCCAGTTCCGGCTCTTCCAATTCACCCAAGCGATGATATTCAGCCAGAACTACATCTTGAATTTTATTTCTGGTGTTCGAGTTAATTGGATGGGCGATATCCCGAAATTCTCCATCAGGAGTACGTTTACTTGGCATAGCCACAAACAGCCCGTTGTTTCCATCAATTACACGAATATCGTGAACAACAAATTCATCATCGAGGGTAATTGAGGCAATCGCTCTCATTCTGCCCTCCGTATTGACACGGCGCAGTCTAACATCAGTTACTTCCATTGTGTTCACCACCTTCTCGCCTAATTAAAATGCTCCTTGTATGTATTCAACAAACTTTCGAATTTTCCTTCTTATTCACGTAACTTTTTTGAATCTTTTCTATTCATAGAAAAGGGAGGGATTTTATTGCCGGCACTCCGGTGAAGCGCTTACTTTTTTTGAAGAAAATCGCCGTTTTTAAACGGCGGATGGTTTACTTCACAAGGGCAATAACTTCCATTTCCAGCAATACATCTTTTGGAAGTCTGGCTACTTCTACACAGGAGCGGGCAGGTTTATGCTCAGAGAAATATTGCGCATAAATTTCATTGATCGTTCCAAAGTCATCCATGTTTTTAATAAACAATGTTGTTTTGACGACAGTATCCAGGGAAGCTCCTGCAGCCTCCACTACATTTTGTACATTTTTAAACACCTGGTGCGCCTGTTCCTCAACGCTGTTTCCAACAAGCTCTCCTTCAGGCGTCAAAGGAATTTGGCCTGAGCTGTAAAACAAATTGTTGACAATGATTCCTTGGGAATAGGGCCCTATCGCTGCAGGTGCCTGGTTTGTTTCAACTTTACGCATATGTAACGACTCCTTTTATAAAAAATGATCTACTTTAGAAAAATAATTGCCTTCTACTACGTTGATTTGCTTTTCTCTGGTGTTGACATCAGTTAATTTAACCAGGGAGATATAATCATCCACCAGTCTTTCTTCCACGTGTTCTGATTCAACTAATACAGCAATACCGGCAACAGATGCATCGAACTCTTCCAAAAGGTTGACCATCCCATGAATCGTTCCGCCTGCTTTCATAAAGTCATCAACAATCAGGACATTGGAACCTTCTTTTAAGCTTCGTTTTGACAGAACCATGGTCTGTATCCGTTTGGTAGAACCTGATACATAGTTAATCGTCACAGTTGGACCTTCCGTTACTTTTGTATCCCGTCGAACGATCACAAAAGGTACATTCAAGAATGTTGATACCGCCTGGGCGATCGGGATTCCTTTCGTGGCAACTGTCATAATGACATCAATGTTCTTATCAGTGACTGCAGCAGCCAGGTGCTTTCCTACTTCATGTAAAATTTTCGGATCACCCAGCAGATCACCCATATACAGATATCCGCCTGGCAACAGGCGGTCAGGGTCGGCAATTAAATCGCAAAGTACTTTCACAAAATCGGCGGCCTGCTCCTTTTTAACCATTGGGAAGTATTTAACACCGCCGGCGGCCCCCGGGACAGTCTGCAGTATTCCGATACCCTGGTGTTTAAACATCTCGTTAATAATGACTAGATCCTCACTAATGGAGGACTTAGCTGACTGGTATCTCTGGACAAACCAAGATAAAGAGATGAGCTCTCGTGGATGATTCATGAGATAATGCGTCATATCCACCAGCCGCTCACTTCGGCGAAACTTCATTTTGCAACCTCCCGGAACAAAAAAATACGAATATTATCAAAGAAAATATACATGATTGTACGTGTTTAGGCAAGAATTTTTCATATGGTTCTTGGACGAACCCTTCCGCTTATTCACATACCAAGCATACGGACCGCAAAAACTTGATCACAAAAACCGCGCAGCCCATTATACATTCTTTGCAGCCGGGAATCATGGCGGACAAGGCCAAATACTGTAGGACCGCTCCCGCTCATCAAAACCGCATCAGCCCCGAATCGCTCCATCTGCTTTTTAATTTGCAATACTTCAGGGTGCATGGATAACGTGACGCTTTCCAGCACATTGGCCATGTTCCGGCAGACACCTTCATAATCATGATCTTCCAGGGCCTGGATCATTCCCTGTGTATTCGGATGGCTGATCTTGCTCAATTTTAAGTTCCGGTAAACATCGGAGGTTGACACACCAATAGATGGCTTGGCTAGGACAACCCAGCATGGAGGAGGTGCCGGCAGTTTTTTGATTTTTTCTCCTCTTCCCTTGGCTAATGCAGTGCCTCCATATACACAAAATGACACGTCCGAACCAATTTCAGAACCAAGTTCGGCAAGCTCATGGACAGATAATCCTAGCTTCCACAGGTCATTCAGCCCTCTCAGCGTGGCCGCAGCATCACTGCTTCCTCCAGCCAGTCCAGCCGCGACGGGTATGGATTTATTAATGGATATTTCTACCCCTTGGTTTACTTGAAACCTTTCTTTTAAAAGCTTCGCCGCTTGATAGGCTAAATTCCGATCGTCAGCCGGTACAAAACGATTCCGGGAAAGGATCGAAATCCTGCTTTCTTTTGTTTCGGTCAGTTCCAGCCGGTCTGCCAAATCTATTGTCGTCATAACCATCTCTACTTCATGGTAGCCGTCATCCCTTTTTCCAAGGACATCCAAAGATAAATTGATTTTTGCCGGTGCCTTTACTAAAAGCTTCATTTTAAAAATCACCTGCTTACTAAAGGACAGCAACAGAGGCTTCAGCTTCATCCACTTAACTTGGAACAGAATGATCTGGCACCTTTGTTTGTCTCTCTTCTCTATACATAATGTTCATTTTACCACGAACGTTTCCCTAACTCCAAGTTCACTATGCAGAAAAAACAAAGGGTTCTCCGGCATGGAATACACATTTTATCTTTCACTTTTTTGGAGGGTTTCCGGTTATATTTGAAAAAAGCCGCGGCATATCTGCCCCGGCTAGTTGCGGATGGTATTTATCCATAGTCTTTAGGTCAAGTCATCACTCTTCACGATTGTCTTATTGGCCGAGCTGTCGTTCTGCCATTTCAATGGCGCGCTTTACCATATTTCCAGCATCTCTGGCTTTAATGCCGCCCCATCCTTCTTTTTGGACGACATCATAAAACCCCAACTCTTTTGCCAATTCTTCTTTCAATTGATCAGACATGACGCCTCTTCTTCTTCCCAAAGCCATTTCCCCCTTTGCATCCGCTTTTGTATTTTGCTCAGTGGAACAGGGAATATCCTTGGAAAACAAAAACAGCAGTACCTGTCGGTTACTGCTGTCCTATTGCTATATTTCCCGTTGTTTCATCGTAAAAAGTCAATTCGACTGTTTCCGTCAGAACGTCTGCATAACTATATGACACTCGTTCAAATGCATTTTCATCTTGATCTAGCTCAACTACAAATACTGATGGATATGTTTCTGCCAATACTCCGGAACGTTCGATCGTCTTTCTGCGTCCTCCGTTGGCTTTTAACATTAATCTCTTGCCTAGATTTGAATCAAGGGATTTTTTAATGCTCGCTAATGTTTTCGGCATCTTTTCGCTCCACCTCACTAGATTTCAGTGTAACACATCGTACGATAAATGTCAAACAAATTTACAATTTTATCAATGAAGCCATGATCTTGTCAATCATTATTTTTCTACAAGATCCTCTTTTTTACAACAATCTTAGTATACCTTGTTTAAGGAAAGATATGTATTAAAAAGAAACAGCATTGGCTGACTTCCAATGCTGATCCACATTACTCCTCATCATCCAACGGCTTAAAAGGCATGCCATGCCTAAGGACTCCTCTAGTTTCTATGCCCCCAAGCCCTTTCTGGCCGGTCAGGGTGTTCCGAAGGACTTCCCATACATGAATTCTTTCTGTAAAGGGAGTAAAACTGATTTTAGACACAATATAGACAGGATCCAAAGCGTGTATATTTACTCTCTGGGGAGAACTGGCAAAGTTTGCTCCTGCATAGATAAGTGATTCAAAATGTGACTGACAGGCGCCGGCAAAAATTACAAGCTGGTCTAAATGCGGTATTTTCCTTCGGGCTTCCCTCACTGCCTCGACAAAGTATTTTGAGTGTCGATAGGCGTCTAAATCTATTTTCTTGCCCTTGCTTTTCGAATAGGCATCATGGCCTGTAATCACAAGAATATCCGGTCTGTATTGATCAATCAAAGATGGAACAAGCTTATACATTTCCTTTTCATCACAATGTAATCCTTTCACCAAAACACCCATTTTTGAATATAGGTCAAGGCACCGCTTTAAAAAATTCGGATCACCGTCCAAGTGAAGTACACGGCCCGGCATCTGGAAGCAGTCAAAATCTTTTTTATAACCCTCTGTGGCATGGTATTCTTGTTGGGATCTGATCAGATCCAAATCTTGTTGAAATAACTCCCAGGACTGCTCTTCCAACGAGCGTACTTCGGATGACCTTGTGAGCTGTTCATCTTTTGAAATAGGAACGAGGTCTTCAATCGGCGCATTCGCCACAAGACGGTAATCCTCCCCATATAAAATGGCTGTTGTTTGACCGTTAATCTCCTGAATGTCAATCACTCTGAATAAAAGATCACACTTGTGAGACAATCGGCCGACAATCATATTTACTGATATCACGGTCGTCAACTCCAATAAACAGCACTATTATCTATCTCTCATAGGCTATGCTGTTTATTTGCTCATGGTGTCTGTTTCAGTCAGATTCGCCGAATAAAGGAAATAGCACATCACTCAGTGCAGCAAATTCCTCCATAGACAGTGTCTCACCCCTCCGGGACGGATCTATGCCGGCTTTCTGAATTGCATTGGCAATCTCATCCTTTCTTGCCTTTCCATTCTTTAAACCGCTTGTTAAGTTGTTCATCAGCGTCTTTCGGCGCTGGGCAAATGACATTTTGGCAATATCAAAGAAAAAGCCTTCATTTTCTACATCTGCAGCCGGCTGCTCCCTTAACAGCATTCTAATTACTGCCGAATCTACATTGGGCTGAGGAATAAAGACAGACTTTGGAACAATCATGACGGTTTCTGCGGTCGTATAATATTGAATGGCAATGGATAAAGACCCGTAATCCTTCGTTCCGGGCTTTGCAGCGATACGGTCCCCGACCTCTTTTTGAAGCATCACAACAATTCCGCGAACGGGAAGCTTCTCTTCAAGCAATTTTAATATAATTGGAGTCGTAACATAATAAGGCAGGTTCGCAACGACCATCATGTCCTGTATACCGGCAAACTCTTCCTCAATCATTTGGCGGAGATCTGCTTTTAATACATCCTCGTGTAAAATGCGAATATTATCGTAAGGGGAAAGGGTATCGTCCAAAATGGGCAGCAGCCTCTGATCAATCTCATAAGCAACTACCTTTTTTGCCCTTCTTGCCAAATGTTCCGTTAATGCCCCGATACCGGGTCCAATTTCAATCACCCCAGTTTCTTTCGTCAGCCCGGCATATTTTGTGATGTTACGTAAAATGTTGGGGTCGATTAAAAAATTCTGCCCGAGGCTTTTTTTAAAAGAAAATCCGTATTTTCTCATAATTTCTCTTGTTCTCATCGGTGTTGCGATATCTTTTTGCATCATGTCTCTTCCTCCCGCAGTACTTGTTCAAGAGCTTCGAAAAATTCTTCCCGGGAAATTTGAAACATCATCAGCCGTTTATGCAGCTGTTTTCCGTTCGCATAACCAATTTTCAGCCGTTCACCGAGCAGGTCTCTCCTGGTTGCAGCTTTCGGGCCTCCAATCAAGCCTGCTGCGATCAGATCTTCCCTTGTAATGAGCTCTTCCTCTGTTTCCATCATGACGTGAGCTGCTTTTAAAGCCCGCCGGACGGCGTCGGGTGAAGCATGCTCCACACCGATGCTTCGTCCATTGCGCTGTCTTGCCTCATTTTTATGAATAAATGCATGTTTACAGCCAGGGACATGCTCTGTAATTTTTTTTCTGATTTTTTCCCCCGGATAATCGGGATCTGTTAACACAATAACTCCTCTCTTTTCATGCGCATGCTTAATTTTTTTCAGGGTCTCTATTGATACAGCCGATCCGTTCGTTTCGATGGTATCAGCTTCCAACGCCCGCTGGACGGCTCTCGTATCATCTTTTCCTTCCACAACAATAACTTCTTTTATTTTCATATTTCCTCCGGAGATCAACTGAATTATTTTCTATTATACCCTGCTTATGAATAAAAAAGGAAAGGGGCTGTCCAGAAAGTCAGTAAAAACTGATTTTCTGTGACAGCCCTATTTTGTTTAGTTCTAAAAAAGGCATACAAAAAAATCGCCCTTTCTAGTAAAATGTAAGTTACCACACCAACATTT